>NZ_PJBL01000106.1:0-260536 GCF_002836135.1 Shewanella sp. GutCb
CAGTAATCGCCGCTTCGACACCGAGTCTAATATCGACTAAGCCGCCTTTTAATTCATCTAGCTTGATATAGAAATATTGTGCGTGTCCGCTGAACTTAAATCCAGGGTAAATTTCATAACTGCCATAGACACCGATATCAGGTAGGGGGGCAGTCAGCTTCTCATCAACAATTTTAGGAATGCTAATCGTGTCAGGGCAGCGAGTTTCAGTATCGACGTCACAGATCCCAATATCACCACTGAAAGCTGTTTTAATAAACATGGCATGCAAACCAATCGACACACCAACGTCGTAGTTATCACCTTGCCAAATATCATAGCCATAACCGATACGTGCAATATCGATATTTAGCGTGGTATCTAATGCAATTCCAGATTTGACATCATAAGTAATGTCATCCCAAGTAAATTGAAATGGCTTTTCGACCGACTGGACGAGTGCGTTACGGTGCAGCTGTTTCCAGTCTACATAAACATTGTGTCGTTCGTTAAATTGGTAAGTGAATTCAAAGAAGGGTAAAAACTGAGACTCTTCAAGCTTTAAGTCTTGTTCAAAATCGAGGGAGAAATTATTGCCCAGAAGAGGATCGTTAACATCAATACTTGAATCAGTATTTGCATAAAAACCACCCACGCGAATAATGGTATTATTCTCGGCTTTGACACTATAACTTGTCATCAAGGCCAATAACGTGGCTGTGATAAATGTGAAACTTTTAGACATTAAAAGTAACTCCGCAATCTTTTATAATTTTTATTTTTCGCATTTGAATCGAGTCAAGTGCTTAGAGATATTAGAAACAGCATAACAGCATATGTCAAAATGTGAATAAGTTGTTTCAAGATATGTGTAATTTGTTTGATCTGTTGCAGTAAAGCTGTATTTTTAACTAGTTTTGGCGTGTTTTGTGGAGGAAATGACAGAAAGTGTACTAAACGTGACTTAACTCTGATGTGATTTTGCAGACGGTGGACGTGTTATAGGGGCTTATATTGGTCTCTATGGCACAAGATGCCCTTTCGCTAGCGAGATGTCGTTAACAGAAAGAGCATGTTTAACTGAAAAGAGCGTTATATAAATTTAGGCAATAAGATCAGCGCCCAGCTTAAGCCACAAAAAGCTAAGCTCATAAATACCGCTGCTGATGCAATATCTTTAGCTTGACCACTTAGTGGATGGATCTCGTCACTAATTCTGTCCACGACAGCTTCAATCGCTGAATTTAATAGCTCAACGATTAGCACCAAAAACAAACCAAAGATCAGTAAAATGCGCTCTACAGTGGTGACGTCAACTAATAGCGCTATAGGTAACATAATGATAGCGAGCATCAATTCTTGTCTGAATGCAGCTTCATGTTTCCACGCAAGTTTAAGGCCTTGCATCGAAAATCCAGTCGCTCTAATTACGCGTTTAATACCATGATTATTTGCAGGTTTCATATACTCTCATCTATGTACGATTATTTTTAATTTGAATTGATCCCAAAAATTGCGGCTCAGTATAGCACGTTAAAATTATGTGTTAATGCAAAAAAGCCCAGCGATAATTCTGCCATTTTGCTGATTGAATATCTCTTTTATGGGGCTAGGCTTTTTAAAAGAGAATGAGCGCGGTGCTTATTTAGTAATGCGAGTTGTTTATGACAAAAATCTACTGGCTAAGTTCAGAACTCAATTATTTGGTACGTCTTTGTTGTGGGGGATTGGCGTTTTTCTTTGTTGTGACTGCGGAGTTAACTGCAGCAGAAATGGCTAAACCGCAGATTCAACTAGCAAAAGAATATGAACAGCAGCGCATTACTAAATTATCTGATTACTTAATAAGTGAAAAACTCGATGGGGTAAGGGGCTATTGGAATGGCTCCGATATGTTGTCTCGTTCAGGCAGAGTCATCAATGTACCCAATTGGTTTGTTGAAGGTTTCCCAAACTACCCCATTGACGGCGAGCTATGGATTGATCGTAATCATTTCGAACAAGTCTCGGCTATTGTCCGCAAGAATAACGCCAGCAAAGCAGAGTGGCAGCAAGTCAGCTTTATGGTTTTTGATCTGCCAGCGGAAAGTATGCCTTTTATAGAACGATATGAAAAAGCACTGGCTGATTTATCACAGATTAGTCCCTACATTCACGTTATTGAGCAGTTCTCAATTGATGACCAAGCTGAATTAGATACAAGGCTTAATGTTATCGTTGAGGCAAATGGTGAAGGTTTGATGCTGCATCGAAAAACGGCGCATTACCAAATTGGGCGCAGTCATGACATTGTTAAATTAAAACCTGTTTACGACGCAGAAGCTGTTGTTTTAGCGCATCAGCAAGGGAAGGGTAAATACACTGGCATGATGGGGGCATTATTGGTTGAAAGTATGCAGGGAAAACGATTTAGTATTGGCAGCGGCTTTACTGATGAAGAGCGCCGCAATCCACCAAAGGTGGGTAGCATTATAACGTTTAAATACTACGGTAAAACACAAAAAGGCACCCCTAGATTTGCGAGTTTTTTGCGAGTTAGAGATCCATTCTAATTCACCGTTTCACCCTTTAATTAGCTGCAAGGCTATTTATTTCTTACTGCTATTTCAGTATGTTATTCGCACTAATATTTTATATCTTACTGGCAAAACCTTAACTAGCAGTGTTAAAGGCAGCGAAGTGCATACTTGGGAGAAGGCATTGATTAAGTATAAGCAGCGTAGAAAATACAAATACAACCTACATTCAGAATTAATCTATGAGACAGGTCTGTCTGTTAAAGTACCTATTGCCAATCTTTTTCTTGAGATCAACGCCAGCGGCCGCTTAATTATAAAGGCTGGTTACGCATGGGATGGGCCAAGTAGCCCGGCAATAGACAGCAAAAACTTTATGCAAGGTTCCTTAATTCATGACGCGTTATATCAGCTTATGAGAGATCAGGTGTTACCACCGTCGGATAGAAAACGGGTTGATGAGATCCTTAAAGAGGTGTGCTTGCAAGATGGCATGTCAGCATTTAGAGCATGGTATGTCTACCAAGGTGTGAGATTCGGGGGGGCAAAGTCGGCTGAGCCCGACCTTTTAAGTGCGCCGTAACAGGCGTGTTTATCAGCTAAGTTTATGCGGTGGTAAGCCCTTAGAGCTGTAGACACTTGATAGCGTTACCAAGTTTTATGGACAAATTTCACCTAAGTTTCTTGTATAGGAAATATGATGGTCGTCAATCCAGCGTCAGGTTCATTGGTGATTGGTAAACCGGGCATATAAAAATTTGATTATGTTCATGAAAACCTAAATAACTAACATGGATTATTTATGAAGTTAGGCCGCATCATCACATGTAGATACTTGTATTAATCCTGCTAGGTATCGTCTAAGAATATCCTAAAAAAAGCACTTTCACTTCCCCTCAGTAAATTATACTTATGATACCTAGTGAGTTTCAAATTGGTTAGGATTAATAAGTCAACTTATAGTAAATTTGCGATAAACAGAATGGAAAACTCTCTAATGGCTATTAAAAGTGTACTGTTTGTCTGTATGGGCAACATTTGCCGTTCACCATCGGCAGAGGCCATGTTTAGGCATAAAGCACGAAACGCTAAGCTGGATATAGAGATCGATTCAGCTGGAACTATTGGTTATCATCAGGGTCATTCACCAGATAGACGCTCGATGATTGCGGGTGAGAAGCGTGGTTTAAACTTTGAGGGTATGACGGCAAGACAGGTTAATAATGATGATTTTGTTCATTTCGATCTTATTTTGGCTGCAGACAAGCAAAATTTAGCTGATCTTATGCGGCTTTGCCCTGTGCAATATCAATCAAAACTCATGCTTATGTTGGATTTTTGTCCGTTTAGTGACAATGACGTTGATTATCGAGAGGTGCCAGATCCTTATTATGGCGTTGGTGATGGTTTTGAATTAGTACTGGATCTGCTTGAGAACAGTTGTAGTCATCTCGTTGCTAGCATTAGAGATAACAACACATAAAAAAAGCGCCTTATTAAGCGCTTTTTAATATGTTTCTATCAGTCTAGTTAAATCGTTTGCCTGAGCGCTTTAAGCGTTCTTGTTCACGTTTAACTTCCTCTTTAGCTTCTTTCTCTGCAAGTATTCTGGCGACTTCTGCTTTTTCAATCTCTGCCATGGCAGGTGTTTCTAATGATAGCTGGCCAATTTTTCCTGACCGGAACTCATGCAACAGTAGTTCAGATACCTTGTGCAAGTCGATACGACCACCTGGGCGAAGTGCACCACGCTTACGGCCAATGGCTTCAAGTAACTCTATGTCAGTTTCCGGCAACTCCTTTAGCTTATAACGCTCTTTCATAGCTTCAGGATAGGCTAGGAGGAAATACTCAGCGGCAAACATAGCAACATCTTCATATTCCATCGCGGTATCTTTAATGGCACCAGTCACGGCAAGTCGGTAACTGCTTCTTTCATTGTCGACTTTTGGCCACAAAATACCAGGGGTATCAGACAGCACAATACCATTACGTAAATTAATACGCTGTTGGATTTTGGTTACCGCAGGTTCATTACCTGTTTTAGCAATTGTACGGCCTGCCAGGGTGTTGATGATCGTGGATTTACCGACATTGGGGATCCCCATGATCATGGTACGAATATCTTTTTCAAGTTTGTCTCTACTCGGGACAAATTTACGGCAAAGGTCAGGAATTTTCTTGACTTGAGCTGCTTGTAAAGTGGTAATCGCCATCGCTTTAACACCTTGCTCTTGTTCAAGGTATTCAATCCAAGCTTGGGTCGTTACCGGATCGGCCAAATCTGATTTATTCAGTAGTTTGATACAAGGCTTATCACCTCGAAGCTTTTGCACCTCAGGATTTTCGCTGCTGTAAGGGATACGCGCATCGAGCACTTCAATAACTAAATCGATCTGAGGCATTACCTCTTCGATCTCTTTACGTGCTTTGTACATGTGTCCCGGATACCACTGAATTGCCATGTGCTTGCTCTACTATCAAATTACATTATTGTGGGGATTTTACCTTGTTAAGCTGATTTATAACAAACAAAAAGCGCTATAAAGCGCTTTTTGAATGCAATAGAGGCTAAATAACCCCTAATTCTCGAAGGCGTTCCATTAAATAGCTATCCGCTGTGTAGTTCTCTGATAATTTCACTTCAGGATTAGGGTGTAAAAATAGCGGCAGAGAGACTCGAGCCTTGGTCACATCGCTGCCTTCTGGGTTAATAACCCTATGGCTAGTCGATGGGAAATAGCCACCTGATGCCTCTTGCAACATGTCACCGATGTTGATAATGATATTACCAAAGTCGCTTGGTACATCGATCCAAGAGTTGTCTTTTAGCTGAACTTGCAGACCCGGCTCGTTTGCTGCGGGGAGTACCGTCAGCAAATTGATGTCTTCGTGCGCTGCAGCGCGGATAGCACCCGCTTCTTCATTACCCGACATTGGCGGATAGTGTAGTACGCGTAAAAGTGTTTTTTGGCTGTCTTCTATCATTTTTGGTAACGCGATTGAGAACTTATCTTTCACTTCTGTTGGTGAATATAGCTCTACCCATTCAAGCAGTTCCGCCGCTAAGCTATTTGCGTGGTCATAATACTTTAAAATGTTGGCTTTTAGTTGCTCAGGAATACGTCCCCATGGATAGATATGGTAATACTCTTTGATATCTTTAACGGTGTGGCCTTTGGCTGTTTCCGAAATCTCCGCAGGGAAAAATCCATCTTGTGTTTCAGGTTTAAATAGAAATTGTCTTTTTTCGTCGGTATTAAAGAACGCTTGCCACTCGGTGTAGATATCTTCGACGAGTTGTTTGTCGATTGGGTGGTTACTTAAAACGCCAAAGCCAGTGTCACGCAGTGATTTTACAAATTTTTCTGCACTGCCAGTCGCTCTATAATCAATTGTCTCTAAAATCATATTGTCTATTCTTATTTTTAGTTAGCCCGGGGCAAGTTTAGCGGCGCGGATACCGCGACGCAAACGTTAGTGATTTAGATCACATCGGTTATTGTTTACCAAGATGAATAGTGTTGCTGAGATAGACATTAATACAATAGATATTAGAGTGTTATCAATTAACACTGCTGAGTATTATACGGCTAAAAAAATTAATGTTTTTTGTTAAGTAAGCAACATTCACGCTGTTCTGTGGCATTATTGGCTAGAATATAGAACGGGTGTTGATTTATCGGATATACAAATTACGCCGTAAAATGGCCGATTAGTGATGGTATATGAAAGCATTTGGTTGGATCTATGGTCTATGTGGATCAAGATATAAAATATAGATAGAGTCGTTATCATGCATAAACTGACAGAATTTGAAAAACAAGTCATAGAGCAAAAAGGCACTGAAAGACCTTTTAGCGGAGAGTATTATCAGCACGAAGCTGAAGGAACTTATTGTTGTAAGAAATGCGATGCGCCTTTGTACAACTCAGACAGTAAGTTTAATGCCCATTGTGGTTGGCCAGCCTTTGATGATGAAATTAGCGGCGCGGTAAAACGCAATATTGATGCTGATGGTCAACGTGTTGAAATCGTCTGTGCACAGTGTGATGGACATTTAGGCCATGTATTTGAAGGTGAGTTTCTCACTCCTAAGAATGTCAGACACTGTGTTAATTCGGTATCGATGACCTTTAAGTCTGCATCGGAGAAGCCTATCGTTGAAAAGCAGTATGAATTAGCCACCTTTGGTGGTGGTTGTTTTTGGTGTACTGAAGCGGTTTTTACGGCTTTAAAAGGCGTTAATAGTGTTGTTTCAGGTTATGCCGGAGGTGATGCTGATGATGCCAATTACAGGGCGGTCTGCAGTGGCATGACAAGGCATGCTGAGGTCGTGCATATTGAGTTTGATCCAAAGATTATTAGCTACGACAACCTGTTAGCCGTATTTTGGCAAAGCCATGATCCAACTACGTTAAACAGGCAAGGAAACGATAGCGGGCCACAGTATCGCTCCGTTGTGTTTATTCATAGTGAGAAGCAGGCTGAGATTGCTAACGGCATGATTGCTACGATGACAGATGCGGGCGTATGGCAAAACCCGATAGTGACTGAAGTCTCAGCTTTTAATGGTTTTTTTGCTGCTGAAGATGGTCATAAAGACTATTTTGAACTTAATGGTGAGCAACCTTATTGTCAAATCATCGTTAAACCTAAAGTCGATAAAGTAAAAGTACTCTTTGCAGAGTTAATGAAAGATAAGTCGTGAAATAGGCAGTCAATCGCAGACAAAAAAAGACGAGCTATTTAGCTCGTCTTTTTTATTGCTGATGTAAACTGTTATGAATCGAGTTTATCGTCAGCGACTTTATAGTGAGGATCTTCAATCAAGTTAACTTCAACTAAATCACCTGCTTTATGCAGTAACTCTTTACAGTCATTACTGAGATGACGTAAATGCAGTTTCTTACCTTCACTGACATAACGCTCAGCTAAGGTATCGATAGCATCAAGTGCAGAATGGTCACAAACGCGAGAGTTCTGGAAGTCGACTATCACATCTTCAGGATCTGTTTTAGCAGGGAACAGGTCTAAAAATTCAGCAACTGAACCGAAAAACAGTGGACCATTTAGCTTATAAACTTTCCAACCATTTTTATCTTCGCTGATCTCTACGTTGATATGTTTTGCATGTTCCCATGCAAAGACTAATGCCGACACAATAACACCAACAAACACAGCAAATGCTAAATCAGTGAATACTGTCACGATTGTCACTAGGATAATCACAAACGCATCGTGTTTAGGGACTTTGCGCATGACTTTAAAGCTAGCCCATTCAAATGTACCTAACACCACCATGAACATCACACCAACAAGTGCTGCAAGCGGGATCATTTCTATTAATGATGAGCCGAACAAGATAAAGGCAAGTAGGGCTAGTGCTGCCGAGATCCCTGATAGACGACCACGGCCGCCAGAGTTAATGTTGATCATTGATTGACCAATCATCGCGCAACCACCCATAGCACCAAAGAAACCACTAGTGATGTTACCAACACCTTGACCAATACACTCTTTGTTACCACGACCACGAGTACCTGTCATTTCATCGATAACGGTCAATGTTAATAGCGACTCAATCAGGCCTACAGCGGCCAGAATAAGTGAGTAAGGTAGAATGATGTAAAGGGTTGCTAAACTAAACTCGACAGCTGGTATAGAGAAAGTGGGTAAGCTACCCGCGATTGTTGCGTGTTCATCACCGCTCATTGATTTCAGAAAATCCAATACGGTACGCGTGTCTAGATTTAAGAAGGTTACTAGCAAAGTCACGGTTAGAATGGCAGCAAGTGATGATGGGATCGCGGTCGTTAGCTTTGGCAAAAACTGAATGATTGCCATGGTAACAGCCACAAGACCTAACATCAGTATCAGTTGGTCTTGAGGTAACCAGCTCATAACACCATTAACGTCAGGTGTTTGAAATTGCCCTAGCTGTGCTAAGAAAATAACAATCGCTAAGCCATTCACAAAACCTATCATGACTGGGTAGGGCACAATACGGATAAATTTACCGAGCTTAAGAACACCGGCAGAGACTTGAATGAGACCGGCGAGTACAACAGCGGCAAAAAGGTATGGCACGCCATGTTCGGCAACGAGTGCCACCATAACAACAGCCATAGCGCCAGTAGCACCAGAAATCATACCTGGGCGGCCACCAATAACGGCAGTGATCAATCCCATGATAAAGGCGGCATATAAACCGACCATAGGTTCAACACCCGCTACGAATGCAAATGCTACCGCTTCTGGTACTAAAGCAAGGGCGACGGTTAAGCCTGAAAGTAAGTCAGCTCTTGAACTGGCCGTTTTGTGACGAATGAGATCGAACATTTAACCTCTGTTAACAGTTTGTTGAATAGGAATAAGTCTGGGCGCGCATACTATCAAAATTCACGTTGTTTTAAAATAAAAAAGCCATGCTCTTCAGCATGGCTTTTTTGTCGCGAGTCTAAATCTAGATTAGGTGCGAGTCATATCCGAGTTAGCACTGTTTGAAACTCTTGATTTTACTTCATCATTTTGTTCAGAGGTTTCATATTGGCGACCAGCTGGGGTCTCTATGTTCTCTCTAACGTTAACAACGGGCTTTGTCGTATCAGACATCACCATTGAACCAAAACGACTTGCTGGCTTAGCTTTAGCAACAGGCTTTACTTCTATTGCCGCAGGCTGTGTAACCGCTTCGACTTCAACCGCTTTGCTTTCAGTAGGCTTGATGGCTACTGGTTTTGCCATTGGTGCAGATACAGTCTTTGAGGTAACAGTAGCTTCTACAGGTTTTACTGCAATAGCGGTTTTAACAGGCTCAGGCGTTACAACTGGGCTAGGCTCTTGTTTTACTTCTACCGTAACCGCTGGTGCAGCCTTAGCAACAACAGGTGCTTCAACCACGTTAGCTGTAGGAGCAGGAGCTTTAACTTCAGTCGCAGGCTTATAAGCCGGTGATGTATTCATCGCTGATGAACTTGCTACTGAGTTAGTTTTAGCTTTTACAGTTTCAGCTTCAACTGCGACAGGCTTAGCTTTTACTGTTTCTGCTTTAACTGCGACAGGCTCAGCTTTTACTGTTTCGGCTTTAACTGCGACAGGTTCAGCTTTTACTGTTTCTGCTTTAACTGCGACAGGTTCAGCTTTTACTGCGACTTCAACAGGAGCAGCTTCAACTTTAGGCTCATTAACTTTAGCAACAGGTGCTTCTTCGTGAGTTTCATAAGCTTGAGCTGACGTTGCAACTTCGACCATGTCATTTGGTGTAAATGCTGGAGTCTCAGAGGTGTTTTCATCTTCATCGCGACGACGACGTTGGCCTGCGGCACGAAGGTGACGGGGACTACGACGGCTTCTACGCTGACCTTCTCGAGGTTCACGTGATTTATCATCTGTTGCATCTTCAGTTTGATCAATAGCAACTGACTCAGCAGTTTCAATCGGTGTTGAAACAACTTCAGTCTTAGGCGTTGTATCTGTCGCTGTGTTGGTTTCAACAACATTTGCGACTTCAACGTTAGCCACTACTGCAACAGCGTCATCAGTTGCTTCAGTATTTTCTACTGTTTCAACTTTAGCTCTTGGCTTACGAGGCTGGCGCTTAGGACGAGCGGGCTTATCATCTGCAACTGCTTGTGTTTGAACAGGCTCTTCAGCTTGAGCTACCACTGCTTTAGTTTCTTCTTGCTCGTTACTGACGCGAACTTTACGGCGCATGTTACGACGTTGACGACGCTCACGTGCTGCTTCTTGCTTAGGCTCGACAGTTTCGGTGCTAGTTGTTTCTACGGCCTTACGTGGCTTTTCGCTACGTTGTGGACGTTTAGTCTCTTCTTGCACTTTTGCTTGGTTTTCATTAGCGTCACTGCGATTGCTCTTAGTACGCGTATCTTTACCTTGCTCACTGTCACTACGACCTTCACTACGACCTTCATTGCGGCCTTCGTTACGACCTTCATTGCGGTTGCGGCGAGGGTCGTTGCGACGGTTATTGCTATTGCGACGATTATTGTTACGTGCTTGACCATTGCGGCTTGTTTTATCTTGCTGCTTAGGTTCAACCTTTACTTCTTCACTGCTACTAAAAAGTGAGCCGATTGCGGCTGCAATTTTAGCAAATAAACCGGGCTCAGCTGGTTTCACTGGCGCGGGTTTAGCTTCTGCAGGTGTAGGCGCTGCTATTTGTGGCGTTGAGAAACCTTTCAGTGCTGGCTGTGGTGGCGCAGCTCTTTCAAGTTTACGAGGCTCGTAAAGCTTAGCTTCTTCTTGCTCAAGCAATTTATAGCTAGATTCGCTGATTTGGTCATCTTTACGATGACGTACAACGCGATAATCAGGTGTGGTCATGTTTGGATCTGGGATCACATACACTTCAACATTGTGACGTTCTTCGGTGATACGAATTGCTTTACGCTTTTCGTTCAATAGGAACGCAGCAACATCAACAGGAACAATTGCCTCAATTTGCGATGTGTTTTCTTTGATGGCTTCTTCTTCCATCAAACGCAAAATTGAAAGGGCAAGTGACTCAGTACCGCGAACGGTGCCTTGTCCATGACAACGTGGACAAAGGTGAGCTGCTGACTCTTCTAGAGAAGGACGCAAACGTTGGCGTGACATCTCCATCAAACCAAAGCGTGATATACGGCCTAATTGGACGCGTGCTCGGTCATGATGAACAGCATCTTGCATACGCTTTTCAACTTCACGTTGATTGCGAACAGGGGTCATATCGATGAAATCGATGACCACTAAACCACCTAAATCACGTAGACGTAATTGACGTGCAATTTCGTCGGCCGCTTCTAGGTTAGTGTTTAGCGCTGTCTCTTCAATATCGCCGCCCTTAGTGGCACGGGCAGAGTTAATATCAATAGAGGTTAATGCTTCTGTTGGGTCGATAACAATCGAACCGCCAGAGGGTAAGCGAACTTCACGTTGGAAGGCCGATTCAATTTGAGTCTCGATTTGGAAATGCGTGAATAGTGGCACTTCAGCGTCATAACGCTTAATACGCTCAACAAAGTCAGGACGTACTAACGAAACGTGCTCTTTAGCTTCTTCATAAATACGTGGGTGATCGATTAGGATCTCACCAACGTCACGACGTAAATAGTCGCGGATAGCACGAACAATCACGTTGCTTTCTTGGTGGATTAAGAAAGGAGCCGGCGCACTTTCAGCCGATTCTTTAATTGCAGCCCAGTGATGTTGCAGAACTTTTAGGTCCCACTTCAATTCAGTTGGCTCTTTTCCTACGCCCGCAGTACGGACGATGAGGCCCATACCTTGTGGGATATCAAGTTCAGAAAGTGCTGCTTTTAACTCAGTACGTTCGTCACCCTCGATACGACGAGAAATACCGCCAGCCCTTGGGTTATTTGGCATTAATACAAGATAAGAACCCGCAAGACTGATAAAGGTTGTGAGTGCAGCGCCTTTGTTGCCACGCTCCTCTTTATCAATTTGAATAATAACTTCTTGGCCTTCTTTTATGACTTCCTTAATATTAGGACGGCCTTGGAAAGAGTAACCTTTTGGGAAATATTCGCGTGCGATCTCTTTTAAAGGGAGAAAGCCATGGCGGTCGGCACCATAGTCAACAAAAGCAGCTTCTAAAGACGGCTCTACTCGAGTGATCGTCCCTTTATAGATATTTGATTTCTTTTGTTCGTGACCTGGGCTTTCAATATCTAGATCGTATAATTGTTGCCCATCAACTAGGGCTACGCGCAACTCTTCAGATTGAGTTGCATTGATTAACATCCGTTTCATGATGATTTAATTCTTCTTTATAAAGGTCATCAAACGATACTTATTTCACTGCATTACGGGCCTAGGATTAAAAAACAGGACCTCACGGTCGGTCTCTAGGCAAGGTGCGCATTGCTGTTAGACGCATTCTCTGCGTGTCGCATCCTATTTATGGCTTATTTTTTAATGTTTACAAAAACAAGGAATTCGTTGTAAAACGTCAACCAACCCCATAAATTCTTAAATACTTTCCGGTAATGCCAATTCGAAATGGTAGCGTCTGACGACGAGTTAAAATTATTCTTCGAAATTGGGGCGTTTAAAGCAGAGAAACCAGTTGTAAGTTGGGATTACGTTTTGATTTAGTCGTGAAGGTCCATTTATTGACCTTTTGATTGATACAACGACCTGTAAATCAATTATTTACTATCAAACTGTAAACATTTTTAGTCTCATGCTTTAACGTGATGCATGGGGGATTTGTGAACACTTTATCCACTGGTTATCCCCGTTAGCGAGAGAAATATAGCAATAATAGATAAAATCAGCAATTGAAAAGGCACAATTCTTTTCACTTGTTGTACAATATGCACAACGAAACACATAGCGGCGCAGCATGAATACTCCATCTCCTAAAGTAGAAGTTCGAATGGTTACCATCGATGAAGACCATACCGGACAGCGTATCGATAATTATTTGTTAACTAAATTAAAAGGCGTTCCTAAAAGTATGATCTATCGGATTGTACGTAAAGGGGAGGTGAGAGTTAATAAGAAACGCATTAAACCTGAGTACAAATTACAAGATGGAGATATCGTGCGTATCCCGCCTATGCGTGTCTCTGATTCGAGTGAACGTCCTGGGCCGTCAGCTAAATTAACGAAAGTCTCGCAGTTAGAAGATCGTATTATCTACGAAGATAAATTCATTATTGTACTGAATAAACCATCAGGTATCGCAGTACATGGTGGCAGTGGTGTTGATTTTGGTGTTATTGAAGCAATGCGCTCGTTACGCACTCAGCAGAAGTTTTTAGAACTGGTTCATCGCTTAGATAAAGACACTTCAGGCCTGTTGCTTATTGCCAAGAAACGCAGTGCGCTAAAACATCTACATGATCAACTTAGATCTAAGAAGATGCAAAAAGATTACCTAGCGCTTGTTAGAGGTGAGTGGCAAAAGCATGATAAGGCAGTCAAAGCACCGTTATTAAAACTAACGCTTAAATCTGGTGAACGCATTGTTAGAGTCAATAAAGAGGGTAAAGAGTGTGAAACCCGCTTTAAGATCATGCAACGCTATAGTGATGCAACGCTTGTTCAAGCAAGTCCTATCACGGGTCGAACTCATCAAATTCGTGTGCATTGTCAATATGCGGGTCACCCTATAGCATGTGATGAAAAGTACAGCGAACAGAAATTTGATGACTCGATGCGTGTCCACGGATTGAATAGACTCTTTTTACACGCTGCTCAGCTTAGGTTTATTCATCCTGACACTGAAGAGATGATGGAAGTAAAAGCGCCAATGGATCCTATTCTAGAATCAACGTTAGCCAAGCTTAAAAAAGCATGAAGTCATACGAACTCGTCATTTTTGATTGGGATGGAACCTTAATGGACTCCATCAGTAAAATCGTGGCCTGTATGCAACAGATGGCCGATTCTCTATCTTTAGTTAAGCCAAGCGAAAACGCTATTCGTGATATTATTGGTTTATCTATGGATGAAGCGCTTAAGACGCTTTACCCATTGTTGGGGCAAGCTAACTTTGCGCCAATGATAGCCTCGTATAAAGAGCATTACTTAACGCTAAACACCACTCCGAGCCCATTGTTTGCGGATAGTGAAACGTTACTAAAGCAGCTATCTGCGAGAAACTATCGTATGGCCGTGGCGACAGGTAAGGGTAGAAATGGTTTAAATCGTGTTTTAGCCGAAACAGGTTTGGGACATCATTTTGAATCTAGCCGCTGCGCTGATGAATCAAAAAGTAAGCCTAATCCTGACATGCTGCTCGAGTTGTTAAAAGAGCTTAATGTTGCGCCTGAACGTGCGGTGATGGTCGGTGACTCTTTGCATGATTTGAACATGGCAAATAACGCTGGCATTGATGCGGTAGGCGTTAGCTACGGTGCTCATAGCCACGACAAACTGATTTTAGCGCAGCCCAAAGCCATTATCGCTACGCCGTTAGCGCTGTTGAGCGTGCTATAAGTTATTCATATGCTTAACGCTAAACCGCGTTAACGCTCGTAGGACGACAGTGCCGCGGTCTCGTCAATCCAAATTGGTGACTCGCCACTGTCCATCCTTGTCATTATATTTATCTCAGTTGCTGCAGCTTGCACGCTTTTGACGACTTTCTTTCATATTCACTCCCTCGCGTCATGAGCATACTCATCTAGTCTTGGAAGACATTGTCATTTACAACACATCTATCCCTTGTAGGTGCAATAAATCGATGAGAGAGATTAACGGCAGACCGACTAATGTGTTGGGGTCTTTACCTTCTAAGCGTTCAAATAGTGCAATACCCAAACCTTCACATTTAAAGCTACCAGCACAATAAAAAGGTTGTTCAGTATCGACATAACGGCTAATGGCTTCAGGGGTGAGCGTCCTAAAGTGGACAATGAAGGGTTCGACGATAGCTTCAACCTGACCGCTTTCTACATCGTGTAGCGCAAGTCCTGTATAGAAGGTGATGGATTGACCGCTCGATTGTGACAGTTGTTGTATTGCGGTTTCACGATTAAGTGGTTTGCCAATAATCTGATTATTGATGACTGCTACTTGATCAGAACCAATTACGACACCCTTGGTATATTTGGCCGCGCCTGCCGCCGCTTTAAGCTTGGATAGCCTAAGAACTAAGTCTTTTGGGGATTCGTTGTCTAAAGGTGTTTCATCGACTTCAGGAGAGCAGCAGCTAAAGGGCAAGTTGAGCTTATTTAGGAGCTGCTTTCGAAATGGAGATGTGGAGGCCAATATAAGCGCTTTTGACATGGTTTAACCTTAGAGTTGGCAATCGAGATACTTTTATAGATAAGTATTTTCGCTAAAGATGAATGGCATTAGCAAGTCATTATTGTACTCAACGCCTTTTTTATCATTTACAAGACGACATCAATGGATGATGGCCTTACTTCTATTTTACGTAATAATATCTATTGATAGGGTAAATTGATGTCAACAGGTAATGTTCAGCCGTTATACAGGTGTTGGTGAATACCATGCAGTCACAGAAGACATTCACTTGGAGATAAATATGTTTAAGCTATGGGTCGCGATTCTAATTATGCTCAGCGTTGTGGTGCATTTAAGTGGTGACGTGAGTCGACCACTTTATCCCACCATTTTATTTGCCATGGTATTGGGCGCTGTGGCGAGAGAAGGGATAGCAATGCTTGATCATATTATCGTTAGTTGGGTATCAAGGGCTGGCTCGGCGGTTAAGTCATACTAAGATTGGTTAGCGAAAATCATTTTGTACCAAGTGTTTATTTTTATTAACCAGTGCTAATCGCTAACGTTGCGAGTCGTGCGACGATTTTACTTGCCGTTTATCCGAAGAGGGGGGAGCACAAACGGCATCAAACGGACCTAATGCTTAGCCGAAGGGGTATTAATCGGATGCGAAAATAGCTCGATAGTAGCGCTGTTATCACAAATTTTGCGCCTTCGATGGATTTACGAACACTTAAACGCATTTACCGATGAAATTTAATGTCATGCGCCTTGGGTTTCTTGTACAATGCGGTTACCTAACAACTCACTTAGCTGAATCCATCGGCGGTTAATCACCTTGGAAGAATAAGGGTGTTGACTTCTGCTAAAATTCACCTAAAATGCGCGCCTTATGCAAACAGTAAAGATACCGGTTTCAATTGATCCCGTTCGCGCTTCCGCTAGCCAACTTTCGTATGAAGGTTTGGTGCCTGGTAAGCAGTTAAAGCGATTAAATGAATTATGTGCCGGCGACTGTTCTGATGTGGCAGTGTCGCTTGAATGTGGCGTAGATATACAGGGGATAGTCTACCTTAACGGGAAGGCTGTGACGGAGCTCACTCTGGATTGTCAACGTTGTATGACACTATTTACCACTGAGGTTACGGTCGAGTTTAGTTTTGGTCTTTGTAAGACTGAAGCTGAAATCGATGAGCTCCCGGATGTGTATGAGCCTATTGAGTGCAATGAAATTGGCGAAGTGCGTCTACATCAATTGATCGAAGATGAATTGATAATCGCTATGCCTTTGATTGCCATGCATGAGAATGAAGATTGTCATCAAGGTAAACAAGACGTAGTTGTAGGTGAGATCGAACCCGCTCAAGAGGAGCGTCCAAATCCGTTTGCAGTGTTAGAAAAACTGAAGAGCAAGTAATCTAGGAGACAGGTCCAATGGCTGTACAAAAGAACAAAAAATCTCGTTCAAAGCGCGGAATGCGTCGTTCACATGATTCATTGAGCACGCCTCAATTGTCTGTGGATTCAACGAGTGGTGAACTACACCTTCGTCACAATGTGACTGCGGATGGTTTTTACCGTGGTCAAAAGGTTATCAACAAGTAATTGTTGAGACCCTGATGACAAATCTGACGCTTGCGTTAGATGCGATGGGGGGCGACTTTGGTCCCCGCATCACAGTGCCTGCAACTTTGCAGGCACTTCGCTTAAACCCCCTCTTAAAAGTCATACTCGTGGGCGATCAAGTCCAGATAGACAAATATCTTGTATCTGCTGAACCAGCAGTTAAAAATCGTATTGAGATTAAACATACAACCGAAGTGGTTACTATGTCCGATCGACCTGTCCATGCCTTAAGAAATCGTAAGCAAAGTTCTATGCGCCTCGCAATAGAATTAGTGCGTGACGGTAAAGCACAAGCTTGCTTGAGCGCGGGTAATACAGGTGCGTTAATGGCGATGTCCAAAGTACTGCTTAAGACTTTGCCCGGCATTGACCGCCCAGCACTTGTTACTTGTTTACCTGCGGTAAATAATACGCCTGTTTATTTATTAGACTTAGGTGCAAACGTATCTTGCGATTCAGAAACTTTACTCCAATTTGCGGTGATGGGCTCAGTGCTGAGTGAAACGGTTGATAAAACGGTTTCGCCAAAGGTGGCTTTGCTCAATGTCGGTATTGAAGAGATTAAAGGTAATGACCAGGTCCAGCAGGCAGGTCAACTACTGCAACAAATTCCTCAAGTGAACTACACTGGTTTTATTGAAGGTGATGAGATCTATTCGGGTAATGTCGATGTGATCGTGTGTGATGGTTTTGTCGGCAATATTACGTTAAAAACGTCGGAAGGTATTGCAAGGCTACTCATTCATCAGTTGAAAAAAGGCCTGTCTGATGGTTTTTTTGTACGTATTCTCGCCAAAATTATAGCGCCACGCATTCATTCTTTGTTAGATCAGATGAACCCCGACCACTACAATGGCGCAAGTCTGATAGGATTGCGCGGAATTGTAGTAAAAAGTCATGGGTGTGCAGATGAAACTGCTTTTTTACAAGCAATAAGCTTGGCAGTAACAGAAGCACAACGTCGACTCCCTCAGATGATCGAAGACCGTCTAGAGTCGATTCTTTTAGATATTAATAGCTGATAAATTTCTTATGCATACAAAAATTCTCGGTACTGGTAGTTATCTACCGGTACAAGTGCGCAGTAATCAAGATCTAGAGAAAATGGTGGAAACCACCGACCAATGGATCGTTGATCGCACAGGTATTTCAGAGCGTCGAATCGCTGCAGCAGAAGAAACTGTTGCGACGATGGGGTATCAAGCTGCATTAAAAGCCATCGAAATGGCCGGTATTGATGCAACTGAAATCGATATGATTGTTTGTGGCACCACTAGTGCGAGCAATGCTTTCCCCGCCGCGGCTTGTGAAATTCAAGCGATGCTTGGAATTCATACTATTCCGGCATTTGATATTGCAGCAGCATGCTCTGGTTTTGTTTACGCATTATCGGTAGCTGATCAATATGTAAAATCGGGTGCGGCGCGCAATGTGTTGGTTATCGGTGCCGATGTATTATCTCGTTTGTGTAAACCTGAAGACCGTTCGACTATCATTCTATTTGGCGATGGTGCCGGCGCAGCAGTATTAAGTGCATCCACAGAACCTGGTATTATTTCAACGCATATTTATGCTGACGGCCGTCAAGCTGACTTGTTAAAGTGTTCTATTCCATCGCGTAAAGGGGATGATTCAGAAGAGCTTGGGTACATGACGATGAAAGGTAACGACGTGTTTAAGGTTGCCGTTACGCAGCTGTCCCATGTTGTCACTGAAACATTGCGTCAAAATAATATTGAAAAGTCTGATATTGATTGGCTGGTACCACATCAGGCTAATTTTAGAATTATCAAAGCGACCGCAAAGAAATTGGACATGAGTCTTGATAAAGTCGTACTGACTTTAGCAAAGCATGGTAATACATCCGCTGCGTCAGTGCCGATTGCCTTAGATGAAGCCGTGAGAGATGGGCGTATCCAACGTGGTCAAATGATTTTGCTTGAAGCCTTCGGTGCAGGATTTGCCTGGGGAAGTGCTTTAGTTCGGTTCTAACAGCCGTATTAACGGTAAGACGTCAATTTTAAAGGTAGATTAATATGGAAAATACAGCTTTTGTATTCCCAGGACAGGGTTCACAGGCATTAGGAATGTTGGCAGAACTTGCCGAATCTCAACCGATTATAGGTGAGACATTTGCTCAAGCAAGCAACGTTCTAGGTTATGACCTTTGGGAACTCGTTCAACAAGGTCCGGTTGAAGCGCTGAATCAAACCGATAAAACTCAGCCAGCGTTATTAGCGGCGAGTGTTGCAATTTATCGCGCTTATGCAGCCTCGGGTAAAAGTTTGCCAAAGGTGATGGCTGGCCATAGTCTGGGTGAATACTCAGCACTCGTGTGTGCTGGTGTGATGGGTTTTGAAGCGGCAATTAAATTGGTTGAGCTACGTGGTCAGCTAATGCAACAAGCGGTTCCAGCAGGCACTGGCGCCATGTTTGCCATAATCGGTTTAGACAATGACGCTATCGCAACTGCGTGCGCAGAAGCTGCTCAAGGCGAAGTCGTTAGCCCTGTTAATTATAACAGCCCCGGTCAAGTCGTGATTGCGGGTGAAAAAGCAGCCGTAGAACGCGCTGCGGCAATATGTAAAGAAAACGGTGCCAAAATGGCCGTTGCGCTACCAGTGAGTGTACCTTCACATTGCCAATTGATGAAACCTGCTGCAGATAAACTTGCAATAGCACTAATTGATATTGAATTCAGCATACCTTCAGTAAAAGTGATCAATAATGTTGATGTCGCAAGCCCTAATGCAGCACAAGAGATTAAAGCTGCATTGGTTCGCCAGTTATATTGTCCAGTCAGATGGTCGGAAACTGTAGAGCTAATGGCTGAGCAGGGTATCACCGATTTGTTTGAAATTGGTCCAGGAAAAGTACTGACTGGGCTTAGTAAGCGTATCAATCGCTCACTAACAGCAAAAGCAATTAACGATGTTGCGTCATTCGCGGCATTGACCGAATAAGGAAATCTAATGAGTATAAGTTTTGATCTGACTGGCAAAGTTGCCCTTGTAACAGGCGCTAGCCGTGGTATTGGTCGTGCAGTAGCAGAGACTCTAGTGTCTGCTGGTGCTGTGGTAATAGGGACAGCAACAAGTGAACGTGGCGCAGAAGCTATTCAAGCCTATTTAGGTGATAATGGTCATGGTCTCGTTTTAAACGTTACTGACGGCGACTCGGTTAAAGCCTTGTTCAGCACAATTAAAGAAAAAGCTGGCGATGTTGATATTTTAGTTAACAACGCAGGCATTACTCGTGATAATTTATTGATGCGAATGAAGGACGATGAGTGGCAAGATATTATTGACACTAACCTAACTTCGATATTTCGCACTTCAAAAGCGGTCATGAGACCTATGATGAAAAAACGTCATGGACGCATCATCAATATTGGCTCTGTGGTAGGCACCATGGGCAATGCAGGCCAAACTAACTACTCTGCTGCTAAAGCAGGTTTGATCGGATTTACAAAATCTCTTGCAAGAGAGGTTGCATCTCGTCAAATAACAGTTAATGCTATTGCTCCTGGATTTATCCAGACAGACATGACAGATGAGCTGACGGAAGAGCAGCAACAAGCTATTATGTCTAGAGTGCCAATGGAAAGACTTGGTCAGGCGCAGGAAATTGCTAACGCAGTCCTCTTTTTAGCGTCCGACTCTGCCGCTTACATCACTGGAGAGACTCTCCATGTGAACGGTGGAATGTACATGGTTTAAGTGAATGACGGGCTATTACCTCTTTCGAGAGGTGATCTGCATCAAACGTGAGCCCATTTTGTGGTTAGACCACAAAAGTTAAGCTTGCAATGTCTGTCAAATTCAATAAACTACTCGCAATCTTACGCAAGTGCGTAATTTGAATAGGAAAGAAAACAATGAGCAACATCGAAGAACGTGTAAAGAAAATCATCATCGAGCAACTAGGTGTTAAAGAAGAAGACGTTAAATCAGCAGCATCTTTCGTTGACGATTTAGGTGCCGATTCTCTAGACACTGTTGAATTGGTTATGGCTCTAGAAGAAGAGTTTGATACCGAGATCCCTGATGAAGAAGCAGAAAAGATCACTACTGTTCAAGCAGCGATCGATTACGTTTCTAAGAATCAGTAATCTAGAATTTCTGAAAACAGGCGGCATTTATGCCGCCTGTTTTTGTTTGTAAAAGCCGCTGGTTGATGTAAGTCTTTAAGCAATAATGTCCTCGCTTCCGCTTCAATACACCAATCAGACCTGGCTCGTGAAGGTATTGGTAGTTCAAACTCTTTAGTACTATCATAACAATTCATTTTTAATTAGATAAAGGTGATAGCGTGTCTAAACGTCGTGTCGTCGTAACTGGCTTAGGCCTAGTTAGCCCTGTGGGCAATACTGTAGATTCAACTTGGAAAGCACTGGTTTCCGGTAAAAGTGGTATCGCACCAATAACCAAATTTGATGCTAGCGAGTTCACTACTCGTTTTAGCGGTTCTGTTAAAGACTTTGACGTTGAACAGTACATGTCACGTAAAGATGCCCGTAAGATGGATCTGTTTATCCAATACGGTATGGCTGCTGGCATACAAGCTGTAGAAGATTCAGGTTTAGAGATGGACAAGGTTGATCCTGGACGTGTAGGCACCGCTATTGGTGCGGGCATGGGCGGATTACCTTTGATTGAGAAAAATCACAGCGCTTTATTGAAAGGTGGACCGCGTAAAGTGTCGCCATTTTTTGTGCCAAGCACCATCATTAATATGATATCAGGTCACCTATCGATTAAATACGGCATGACAGGCCCTAACTTCGCGGTGACAACGGCTTGTACTACAGGTGTGCATAATATTGGTTTTGCGGCGCGTACAATCGCGTATGGCGACGCTGATGTTATGGTTGCAGGTGGCGCTGAAGATGCGACTTGTCCATTAGCGGTTGCAGGTTTTGGCTCTGCTAAAGCGCTTTCTACCCGTAACGATGATCCACTGGCGGCTAGCCGACCTTGGGACAAAGACCGTGATGGATTTGTCATTGGCGATGGTGCTGGTGTCATGGTCATGGAAGAGTACGAACACGCCAAAGCACGTGGTGCAACGATATACGGTGAACTTGTCGGGTTCGGTATGAGTGGCGATGCGTTCCATATGACGTCACCTCCAAGTGATGGTGCAGGCGCTGCAGCGGCAATGGCTAATGCGATTAATGATGCTAAAATTGGTCGTGAAGCTATCGGCTACATTAATGCCCATGGTACATCGACCCCTACGGGCGATAGAGCGGAGGCTGCAGCGGTAAAGTCGACGTTTGGTGCTCATGCATACGACTTAGCTGTTAGTTCGACTAAATCAATGACAGGGCATCTTTTGGGTGCGGCAGGATCTGTTGAAGCTATCGTTACTTTGTTAGCACTTCGAGATCAGGTTATTCCGCCAACATTGAATTTAGATAATCCAGATGAAGGCTGTGATTTGGACTTTGTTCCTCATACTGCTCGAGACTGTAAATTTGAGTATGGTCTATGTAACTCGTTTGGATTTGGTGGCACTAACGGCTCGTTACTGTTTAAGAAAATCTAGCCACAACCACTCATTATTAAAGCGCCTTTATGGCGCTTTTTTTATGGAAATCATTTTTTAAACCTCAAATAATATGCTTTATCCTCGTTAGATTAACTTTGTATATTTCACAGGTTAACCTTGGTTCATCTTGCCACTCTAAACTGGTATAACCACTTATTGAGGCAGATACTAGTTACATAGCGTTAAACATCATATTTGAGGTTGAAAAATTGATAAATCCACTTGTGATCCCGATCATGCCGGTATTGGGAGTACTCACTGCAAACTTAAATGAACTCATCAGAGGAGAGGTGGTTAATTTGCACCCTAAGCTCATGATCGGGATTAAAACATTTAATGCAGCAGCGGCAGGTTTTGCCTTTATCTGGTTTGCCTTATTGGTGACTGCTATTTCTATCAGTGACCAATACAGTGCTCTTACCGGTGCACTCATCATCGGTCTATTTCTGCTGGGTATTGCGATATATGGGATATTTAAAGGGGCGAAGTTTTTAAGTGCTAGCACGCAAGTATGGATCTATCGTTTGGCATTGCCGCTGATGGCGCTGGGATCATATTTGGTGGTTCACTTTGGATAGAAACAACCAGTCTATTGAATTACTGAGCTATGTAGAGCGGCCCCAAAGCTTTGAAATCTAATTTGACAGTTGAGTCAATGGTACAGGCACCGTCAGAGCGACAACACTGAGATATAAGCGGTTGGAAGCTGGGCACGCCCTCATGTTGAGCATTATGATTAGCAAAACCTAATGACTGGCTTCGAAGATTTGACTTTCCTATGAGCTTACAAGTATGTATTGCCATTGGCATAATGTGTTGCTAAGTGAAAAGGTGTAAACTAAAGCTATAAATTACTATGTATTGAGGTCGATATGGCAGGAACCGATAGACAGCTCACGTTACGATTTTTAGCAGAACCTGCAGACGTTAATTTTGGTGGTAAAGTCCACGGTGGCGCGGTAATGAAATGGATTGATCTCGCGGGTTACGCTTGCGCTGCGGGTTGGAGTGGTAAATATTGCATTACGGCTTATGCTGGCGGAATTCGTTTTGTTAAGCCTATTCATGTTGGGAATATCGTCGAGGTCACTGCTAAAGTCATTTATACTGGTAGAACGTCAATGCATTTAGGGATCGACGTAAAAGCAGGCGATCCAAAGGAATCTGAAAGGCATCTTACAACGCATTGTGTGTTGATTATGGTTGCGGTTGACGATGCTGGACAGCCAACACAGGTTCCTGAGTGGGTTCCGAGCACTGATGCTGATATTGAATTGCGTGAGTCTGCCGTGCGGTTAATGGATATGCGCAAAAAAATTGGTGCAGAAATGGCGGCGCACGTGACTTTATAGGGCTAAGTCTGACTATAAGAATAGAAAGCTAGCATTTTGCTGGCTTTTTTATTATCTGCGAGAGACTGTTTTGTTCGCGCTAAGCGCAGTAGAATGCCTTTAAACAACATAAAATAACCCTACAAATAGGAATAATAATGGCTAAAGTTGCATTCATCGGTTTAGGTGTGATGGGTTATCCCATGGCGGGTCATCTGGTCAAAAATGGTCATGATGTGACGGTATATAATCGTACTGAGTCTAAAGCTAAGGCTTGGTGTGACGAGTTTTCAGGACAATATTATTCCACTCCCAAAGCGGCAGCAGAAGGCCAAGATATTGTATTTATTTGTGTTGGCAATGATGCTGACTTACGACAAGTAACACTTGAGGCAGAGGGAGTGTTAGCCGGTATGAAACCCGGCGCTATCCTCGTTGACCACACCACGGCTTCTGCAGACGTTGCAAGGGAGATTGGAGCAGCTGCAAGCAAAATTGAAGTCGGTTTTATCGATGCACCAGTCTCTGGTGGGCAAGCCGGTGCTGAAAAAGGTGTACTGACGGTTATGGCCGGTGGTGCAGAAACAACTTTTGATAGCGTTAAACCTGTCATTGACTCCTATGCACGCTGTGCGGAGCGACTTGGTGACGTGGGTGCCGGGCAATTGACCAAAATGGTGAATCAAATCTGTATCGCCGGCGTGGTACAAGGACTCGCTGAAGGTCTGCATTTTGCTCGTAGCGCGGGTTTAGACGGTGAAAAAGTGGTTGAAGTGATCAGTAAAGGTGCTGCGCAATCGTGGCAGATGGAAAATCGTTATCAAACAATGTGGCAGGGCGAATATAACTTTGGTTTTGCGGTTGACTGGATGCGCAAGGACTTAGGCATTGCACTAGAAGAAGCACGTAGCAATGGTTCTCACTTGCCGCTAACCGCGCTGGTCGATCAATTTTATTCGGAAGTACAGTCGATGGGAGGTAATCGTTGGGATACCTCTGGTTTACTGGCAAAGCTTGAAAAAAACAGACGTTAATTTATTGAGTATAAAAAAATGGACTGCTTTTGCAGTCCATTTTTATTTAAGCTAAGAATAACACGCAAGTATATGCGTTATTCAGGCTCAACAACGATATGTTCAAGCTCTACAGCGGCAACTGCGTGTAGCGCATCCATTGTTGCACCCACTAATGAAACCACGCCTTTAGCGGACTCGATGAGTACTGCACGGTTAATGTCACTGAAATCACGATTGTGACGCGCCATAGTCGACAAGGCCATTTGCATTGGTAACATCGATGGGTTAAATGCAGCGTTTTCTGCATAACGGCCACAAAAAGTAGCGCCATCTTTCGTTTCTAATACCACAGCAGCATAATTTTTAGTGTACGGAGCGTAACTCAGGCCTGCATGATCTACAGCCTCAATAATCATCGGATCGGCAGAGTCAAGCGTTAGCGTATGCTGCTGTTTGGTTAGCAAGGGCTCTGTGATATTCAGATCGCTCGGACCAAAGGCATAGGGTAGATAATGGGACAGAGGTAGCATTTTTTGTTCAGGAAGGTGGATGTTCACTTTCTGGCCTTCAACCAGCTCATTCATAAATTGGCGACAGTGGCCACATGGTGAGAAGTTGACGATGACATCTTCAATTTGCCGTTCACCACTTAGCCAAGCATGGCTAATCGCGCTCTGCTCTGCGTGCACAGAATGAAACAGCGCTTCACCAGCAAGTTCAAGGTTGGCACCCATATAGATGTCACCACTTTTGCCTTTAGCAATAGCGCCAACATAAAAGTTACTGATAGGTACTCTTGCAAGTGCTGCTGCAATAGGTAATAAGGCAAGCAGTAATGCTTGTTCTTCCATCTGGGTTGCTGTTTTCAATTCATTAAGTTGCTGAGCATCGATATGCCCAGTAAAGTCTTTATCTAGAATCGGTACAAGTGCCTTAGCCAGAGACTCTGGTAAATTAGCTATGCTTTTTAAAAATCGGTCTTGCATACGCTACTGCCTTTTTATTAACGCTAATGAAATAACATTCTAGTAAGCTTGTTACATATAGAATGCGATCTAGATCGCATTCTGCCGTCTAAAAATCCTAAAGACTTCTAAGATAATGACACAAAGCCTGTAATAATTTCTGCTTTGTTTCATTTTGTTCAGTTTCTTCAATGATGTTTTCAAGCTTGATCATATACTCAGGATCATTGAGTCTTGGCTGACAGAATTCACGCCAACGAATGAGCTCTGACTCATCAAGTGTTTCAGGATAATTACGTGCTTTATATCGAAATAGCATTTCCGGTAGGCGTTCATCGTCAAATGACAGCTCAAGTGCTGCTAAGTTGACGGGCTTAGTATTACGGATCATCTCCATTTTTGCTTTGTCTGCGCGACTAAAGAAGCCACCGCTATAAAGCTGAAGATCAGGATCTGTAATGACTCTATCAGACTCGATATCAAACACCGCAACCAGCTTTTCTCTTATCTCCGGGTGCTGTCTAAGCTTTTTGTATTGCTCTCTGGCAAATGCTTTATCGATATCAAGACGCGCGGCATTCTCATCGGTTAACGTTTTAGCACCGGCAAGGAATGGGCTTTTGTTGATATGGATCTGTTTGATGCCGATAGGTAGCTCATCTTCAGCCAAATCGTCACGCCTTGTGTACATTCGTTCTCGAATTTGCTCAGCAGTTAACTCGATGAGTGGCGTGACGTCCATGGTTAAATTGACACATATAACCGAATTTTTATTGGTGGAGTGAAAGGCAAGCGGTGCGATTAATGTGGTGCAGCCATTTAACGCGCTAATTTTCGAACTTACATGCACTAACGGCTTCATTTCTAGCACGTCGATTAGCTTAGTGACTTCTTGTTTGCGTCGTAAGCTGAAGTAGTAATCGAAGAGTTTAGGCTGTACTGACTTTATAAGCTTAGCCATAGCAATGGTTGCATAAACATCAGACATCGCATCGTGCGCTTTTTCATGACTAAGGCCATTGGCAACAGTGAGTTGTTCAAGTTTAAAACTAGGAGAGCCATCTTCTTTCTGTGGCCAGTTTATGCCATCGGGTCTAAATGCATAACAAGCACGCACTAAATCAATGATGTCCCAGCGGCTATTGTCATTTTGCCACTCTCTAGCATAGGGATCGAAGAAGTTACGATAAAAGCCATAACGAGTAACTTCATCATCGAATCTAATTGAGTTATAACCGACAACACAGGTTTTTTCTTGGCTGAATTGTTGGTTAATTTTAGCCATGAATTCAGCTTCAGGCATCCCTTTTAGATTAGCCAGTTGCGGCGTGATCCCAGTTATCAAAATGGCTTCAGGCGACGGGAGGTAGTCGTTTGCCAGTTTACAGTAAAAGGTCACAGGCTCCTCAATAATATTGAGGTCCATATCCGTTCTGACCCCTGCAAACTGCGACGGTCTGTCTTTTGCTGGGTTTGCACCGAATGTTTCATAATCGTGCCAGAAGAGGGTGTTCTGTGTTTTTGAAGGCATAAAATCATGGCTATTAACTTCTATTAAGTAGTTTCATCATAGCATTGCCTTAGTTCAATTGTCTTAACCTCCAGAAAATAGACTCTTATTTGCTTGAATTTACGCCAGTTTGATCACTGGAACCTAGCCTCTATAGCAAGTACAATACGTCTACGTCAATGAGGTGTTGTATGCTTGAACCGCTGTTAATCCAACCGCAAATAATCGAAATTAACCACCAATCAAAATTAAAACTCGTTTTGTCTGAGCAGTTTGGCAACTTTAGTGTATTGCAGCTGCAATCTGGCCCTATTGCTGAAGTCGTTGTTGTAAGCGTAACAGCGACTAAAGTGTCACTGATGATTCGGCTTCATCCATACTTGTCGCTTGATGTTATCGAAGCGAATGAATATGCCGCATCTGATGCAATCCTTAATCGTAGCGTTGGTCAAGGTTGGCGCTTATTTTCAACGCTGGGTATTTCGCCTAGACTTTGTGCCGAGCAGCTTAGAAAAGGGCTCTTCGTCGCAGTGAGTATCGGTAATGGCTGCCAGTTTAATATCGTGGGTCCTGTAAAATGGGAGTTAATCCCTTTAGAAGCAGATTTTCGATTAGGTAATTTCGCGAGAGAGATCCAGCGAGCGAAACACATTATTGCTCGTTCAATGGATGTAGAGCCCAATGCTGAAAGCCTTTTAGTCGAAATTAGCGAGTTAGACAGTATTTGTTACGACTTAAAACACTTTGCCGCCGAAGGTTTTTTAAAGCACGCCAATGACGATATAAGTCAACTAGATGCTCAATTGATAAGAAAAAGGCAGTTACTCAGTCGGCTATATTCTCAACTCATCGAGCGACCAAACTTGTATCGAGCAGCTAACGTTGATATTAACCAAGATATGTTGATGAGAAAGCTTGAAAGCTATCAACTATTAGCGCCACCACAGCTAAATAAAATTGTAGAACAACTTATGGCAGATGATACTGAGAGTTCATTTGCATTGGAGAATGATTGATGATTTACCGTTGCCCAATATGCGAACAACCTTTAATGCTGCAGAACAAAACTTGGTTTTGCGAGTCTAATCATCGATTTGATTGTGCGAAAGAAGGCTATGTAAACTTACTTCCAGTTCAAAAGAAGAAGTCTAGTGATCCTGGTGACAACAAAGAGATGATGTTTGCTCGAAGAGAGTTCCTGAATAAAGGTTATTATCAAGCACTAAGCGATAATGTTAATCTGCTGGCAAAGGCTTATCTTAATGATGCTGAATATGGTCTTGATATTGGTTGCGGCGAAGGGTATTACTCGAATCGCTTGGCACAAGAGCTAGGTGATGATTTTACCTTGTACGGATTAGACATCAGTAAATCAGCTTTGAAGTATGCCGCAAAACGTTACCCCAATATTGCTTTTAGTGTCGCCAGTGCTTTTGATATGCCGTTTTCTGATGATAGTTTCGACTTCATGTTGAGGATCTATGCGCCTTCATTAGATACGGAACTTAAACGAGTGATAAAGTCTGGCGGAATTTTGATAACCGTATGTGCTGGGCCGCGACATCATTTTGCACTGAAAGAGCTCATATATGAGACACCCAAAGAGCATACTCAAGAGCCATCGACCATTGAAGGCTTTACATTATTAGAACAAAAGCGCCTTGAAAGTACGCTAATGTTGAGTGACGAAAACGATATTCGTCACTTTTTGCAAATGACACCCTATAACTGGAAGCTTACAGACGAACAAAAGCTGGAGTTATCAGCCTCAGGATTTGAGTGTGAATTAGATTTCAAGATAGAAGTTTTTAGAGCTCACTAGTATAGGACGTAAAAGTCAGTACTCATGGTTTAAGTATTTGTTTTAATAGGTTGTATAAGTTTTACGTGTTAGTTCAGTTTGAAATTTTTCAGGGCGAAGATAGAGCCTTAAAAATACTACAAATTTAGTCATTAATGTATGTTGACTTATCATGAGAATGGTTTATAGTATTTGCAGCTTGAAGGTTAGGGCTTATTTTTATGTGTTCAATACGACAATGTTCGTCCTGTTAACATTAAGTAAACCGGCATTTTCCAGCTTTACCGCCGTTAAGGCTTTAATTTATATTTACAGGATTCAATATTATGTCTCAAGTTACTGGCGTTGTTAAGTGGTTTAACTCTGATAAAGGTTTCGGATTTATCGAGCAAGAGTCTGGCCCAGATGTATTCGTACACTTCCGCGCTATCAACTCTGACGGTTTCAAAACTCTTGACGAAGGTCAAAAAGTTCAGTTTACTGTTACTCAAGGTCAAAAAGGCCCACAAGCTGAGAACGTAACTGTAGTTTAGTTACCAGCTTGATTAGCATCTAGCTAATCGCAAAAAAATTCCGAAGAGCCGTGATTTATCACGGCTCTTTTTTCTTTTCTGTATTTTAGAAAACATTTCATTCCCAGCTTAATTCCGCAATAAAATGTAAATCCCAGTATCACTCCGTTTTACCTAATCTAGTTACGCCCCTAAACACAAAACATGCTCTGTCTTGCTTGCCTAAACGCTACTAGCCTAAAAGTACCATCGTACGACTCTATGGGTGGATGTTAGTTTTCTACGCTGTTTTGTAGCTTAAGCATACGACTATCGTTATCTCAGTCACAATCCGCTTGCCAGCTGCACGGCGATTGATAGCGATTGCATTAAGTGTCCGTTCATTCGGAGGGCGTTTAAATACTTAAGCTAAGTACTAGGCATTAATGGTGACTATCGATTGAGCATTATTCCGTGTTATGGATTTTTTCACGGACCACCATTATCTACAATCAATGCAATGCAGAGCACTGCTTACTTTGGTTATTTGGCGGGTTAAGCAGTGTTGGGTAAAGAGTATTATGCAGTTTGAAGTATTGTAGAAAGTAATGTTAGTGGCGGAACAGGGAGCAATGGACACTGAAAACACCATTGGTACCTTGCTTGGTACCAGTGGTGTGCGATCATTATTCAATAGACCATTTATTCAGCGAGTCACTTATTAAGAGAAGAGTTTATCTTCAAGGGTTCGTCCTTTGAGGATGGCTTTATATTGCCAGTTATTATGCTTGAATAACGCGAATAGGGCACTTTCAATGGCATAATCCTCTTCGCTATTATGCTTTATCAAAAACTCGTTATGTTGTTTTTTCTCAATTGAGTTTATGTCAGGTAGTGCCATGACAGCATCAACGACTTTATCGGCATCACACTGCTGCATCGTTAGCGTAATGTACTGATTTTGTAAGTTATCATTCATGGACACTGATTGGGTTAGCTGTCCTTGCTCTAGATACAAAACTTGTCCGCAGAGTTTTTCAAGTTCATCTAAATTGTGTGAGCTGATGATAAAGGTTGTCTTGTTTGAAAGCGTTCTAACCAATTCTCGAATTTTCTTGGCGTTGGCGGGATCAAGACCCGCAGTCGGTTCGTCTAATAACACTAATTCTGGCGAACCAATTAATGATTGAGCGATAGCGACTCGTTTTGCCATACCGTGGCTTAATGATTTAGGCTTTTGTGAGGCACAATCGGCTAAGTCGACTAAGGATAAGACTCTAAGGGCTTCCGATTTAGCGTCACTTTTAGAAAAACCCTGCAAAGTAGCAAACAGCATTAGTTGAGTCAGGATATCAAAGTTAGGATCAAGAGTGGCATCTTGAGGTAGAGAAGAGACACGTCCAAGCAGTGCGCTATCTCCCGGCGTATGACCCAGTATACTAACCTCGCCATCAGTCGGTGTTATATAACCACATAAAAGGCTGAATAGCGTGGTTTTACCCGCACCATTGGGTCCAACTAAAGCAATCGGCTCTCCGGCTTCCAAGTTAAGATCAACCTGCCTTAATGCTTGTTTACTGCCGTAGGATTTCGATAAACCTTTACATTCAATGAGTCTCATAGCGCGCTCCGTTTGATATATATACGTCCTAGTAACAGAAGCACTATTGTTTGCAATAAAGCCACAGGAGCATATGCAAAGCTGCCTAAGCCTTGGGTGTTAATCATTAATGAAATCTGAGAGCCTGGAAGGATCCATTTTAATTCACTAATAATGGGTAGGAAGTTATTGATGACAGCGATTGTTATCGACATTGCAGCCCAAATAAGAATGGCATATATGGTTGCTTGACGCGCTGAGTTTGCATAGAGCGAGAGTATCGCCATTAATGCGGTATAGGGTAAAATTACTATAACAAGGTTGACGATAACCAATATGCCACTGGTTATAGCGGGCATTAATAGTGCTGTTTCTCTACTCACTGCGAGCGCAATAGTGGCTAACACCGTTAAAGAAACTAAGATCGTTTGGATTGTCATGTGGCCTAAAAAACGGCCGAAGAAAATACTTTCTCTACTGGTTCTAAGCGTTAAGAAGCGGAATGTACCGCGAGATTTGTCAGAGGAGAACTGATCAGCTGCAATAAAGATACTGAACATTGGAAAAAGGTACAGCGCTGCAATCCAATAAATAGCCAATTCAGCGACAGACCATTTGAACAATTCACTGACAACGTCCGGCCCAAATATGCCTTCGATAAGATCTTTGTAGTGGGGAGTGATTAAAAACTCTGATGCTCCGCGGATTGGATAGAGCAAAATAAGTAACCAAACGAGAGCAAAAGCGGCAAGCGCAATCATCCCTCTAGGGTTGAATAACATTTTTTTGACTTCAAATTGGGCAAGTAAAAGCGTATTGCGCAAATTATTGCTGTGTTTACTGTTTTCCAAACTATTCCCTTAATATGTGGAATTAAAACGGCTAACAGATTAACACCAGAACTGACGGGCGCTAATCATTGGTGAGCTATTGTGGATTAATGATTATTTAACTCGGTATCGGCTTGTGTTGCTAGCAGTTGTTGCACCAGTACCTTTAACTCACTGACTTCAATTTCGAGCTTAGCGACTTTGTCGCTCAGTCCCTGCTGTGAATTGTCAGGCTTTACTGCTTCGATAGGCAATAAGGCGCTAGATTCTACGTTTGTAATGCAGGGGGTGAAAAGCTGACAATAACGTGCTTCTCTTTTTCCGGGCTCTTTGGCTAACAGAGCAACGAGTGGCGTTTCTCTGCGAGCGAGCTCAATTAGTGCATGTTCAACTTCACTTACGTCGCCAAATTCATGTAATCGATTACTACGCGTTCTTAATTCTCCTGGTGTTTGTGGGCCGCGGAGTAATAGCAGACAAACAATGGCCAGTTGCGCAGGATTTAACCGCAAATCACTAAATTCAGTATTACAGAAACGGTGCTTATATTTGAGTACTCGACTACCAAAGCCAGATTGGTCTGAAATTAGGCGTTTTTTTGTGAGGCTATCGAGTGTATTTTGAACGTCTGATTCGCTTAAGTTAAGCACGGGTTCTCTGCTAGACTTTTGATTGCAACCGGACGTCAAACTATTGAGAGATAAAGGGTACTGTTCAGGCGTGGTGAGCTCTTTCTCGAGTAGCACACCAATAATCCGCGCTTCATGTTGAGTAAGTTCCATTTTGATCCCTTAATAAAAAAGCATGGCTTTGTTATAACAGAGCCATGCTTCAATGCAAAGGTGGTTTAACTTACATCACCTATAATCGCTGTATTTATAGCCGTTTATACAGGCTACACAGTCAGATATTAATCGACTAAGCGGATCCCTTCGGGTGAGATAGTGATCTGCTCTTTCTTATACAAGCCACCAATACTCTTTTTGAAGGCTTTTTTACTCATAGAAAGTTGAGAGTATATGACTTCAGCATCTGTTTTATCATTGAGAGGTAAAAAACCGCCAGCTTGTTTTAATTTAAACAAGATGGTTGTTGAATGTTGATCTAACTCTTCTTTGACGCCTTTCTGCAAAGATAAATCAATTTTACCATCGCTTCTAACACGCTTAACAAAGCCTTTGATTTTTTGACCAAAGCTAAGACGAGTGAAGACTTCATTGGTATAAAGTACACCCCAATGTGCATTGTTGATTATCGCCTTAAAGCCAAGATCAGTGGTTCCACCAATAATAAGACTCACTTCTTCACCATCTTCATAAGTAGGTTCTGTTAAATCTAAGAACTTATCGACTTTAGAGGAGGCTACAATGCGGTCATCAACGTGACTGGTATAGATATAGACAAGGTATGATTTACCTTCTTCAATTTCACGATGTTGCTCGCCAAAAGGTAGCAGTAGATCTTTGTCTAATCCCCAATCAAGAAAACATCCGTAGGGACCATTCACTTTTGCTTCCAAAAAGGCAAACTGGCCTACTTGTCCTAATGCACGTTTAGTCGTTGCAATAACCATGTCTTCAGAATCTAAATAGAGAAACACGTTGACCATATCGCCGACATGGCACTCTTTCGGGACGACTTTGCTCGGGAGCAGCACCTGACCTAAGTCCTTGGCATCTAAATAAACGCCAAATTCAACTTGTTTGACAACTTCGAGCTTGCAGGGTTTGCCTATCTCAATCATGTTTCTCTCTACTTTTTAACTATGACAACTAACTTCTGCAGCGATTATAGTGGAATTCATTTCAATATGCTTTAGTCACAATGCACTAATACAGAGAAGATGTGATTTAGCCTGAATAAATGAGGTCATTTTAGGGGGCGTTTTGTTGTTGTGGTCATGGTTTGGTCCGTTAGGTCAAGCGATACGAATATTTTTGCTTAGATCCTTAAGGTTAAGCTTGATTTATTCAACTCCTCAAGGTTTAATTGCGCCCCAAAAAACACGGTCAAATAGCGTTAATAATACGTAATGTTTGCTCGGTGTTTAACAAGGTTACCACCGACAAAAACGCAGTGATGAATTTAACCCACGCGTTTTACATGCTATGTTTATCAGCTAGCAACGTCAGATTTTAGTGCGTGTAAAGGCGGTAAGTGCAGTAGCACAGGACATAGAGTTAGTCATTTTTTCGTGAATGGCACAGAGTAATAAGATGGTTAAATGGAGCAATGGGCTTTGTTTGACGTTATATAGGTTAAATAGGCAGGTTAGGAAAATATGAGCAATTGGTCTATTGATGATGCACGTGCAAGTTACAACGTAAACTATTGGAGCCAAGGGCTCTATGGTATTAGTGATGAGGGAGAAGTGACAGCCTCTCCAGATCCTAGTCGTCCTGATTGTAAAATTGGGTTAAATGAACTTGCCAAAGACATGGTTAAAGCGGGCGTTGCTCTGCCTGTTTTAGTTCGATTTCCACAGATCCTTCATCACAGAGTTAATAGTCTGTGCCAGGCGTTTAATCAGGCGATTCAAAAGTACCAATATGAAGCTGACTATCTATTAGTCTACCCGATTAAGGTGAATCAACAACAAACGGTTGTTGAAGAGATCTTGGCGAGTCAGGTTGAAAAAGAAGTGCCGCAATTAGGGCTTGAGGCGGGAAGTAAGCCTGAATTAATGGCTGTTCTTGCAATGGCTCAAAAAGCCAGCTCTGTGATTATCTGCAATGGTTATAAAGATAAAGAATATATTCGCTTAGCATTAATTGGCGAGAAGCTTGGGCATAAGGTTTATATTGTGCTTGAGAAAATGTCTGAGCTTAAAGTGGTGCTAGAACAAGCTAAAGAGCTTGGCGTGACGCCGAGACTCGGCTTAAGAGTGCGTTTAGCATTTCAAGGCAAAGGTAAGTGGCAGGCGAGTGGCGGCGAAAAGTCTAAATTTGGGCTGTCAGCCGCACAAGTTCTCAAAGTTATCGATGAATTGAAATATGCAGGTATGTTGGACTCATTAGAGTTATTGCATTTTCATCTAGGATCGCAAATTGCCAATATTCGAGATATTCGCCAAGGCGTAAGTGAAGCCGGCCGTTTTTATTGTGAATTAATGAAACTAGGCGCCAATGTTAAGTGCTTTGATGTTGGCGGTGGGCTGGCGGTTGATTACGACGGTACCCGTAGTCAAAGCGCAAACTCGATGAACTACGGTTTAACTGAGTATGCCAACAATATCGTTAGCGTGCTTAATGATATGTGTAAAGAATATGAGCAGCCGATGCCGAGGATTATCTCAGAATCTGGCCGCTACTTAACCGCACATCACGCGGTATTATTGACAGATGTTATCGGTACTGAGTCATATAAGCCGGAAAACATCTTACCTCCTGCTGATGATGCACCACAATTGCTACAAAATATGTGGCAATCTTGGACTGAAGTGAGTGGTAAAGCGGATCAAAGAGCATTAATCGAAATTTTCCATGACTGTCAAAGCGATCTTAGTGAAGCGCATTCTCTATTTGCATTAGGACAACTGAGCCTTGCAGATAGAGCCTGGGCAGAGCAAATTAACTTGCGTGTATGCCATGAGTTACAAGGCAGCATGAGTCCGAAATATCGTTTCCATCGTCCGGTTATTGATGAGTTAAACGAAAAGTTAGCCGATAAGTTCTTTGTTAATTTTTCATTGTTTCAGTCATTGCCTGATGCATGGGGGATTGATCAAGTCTTTCCGGTATTACCCCTTTCAGGATTAGATAAAGCACCTGAACGCCGCGCGGTAATGCTTGATATTACCTGTGACTCTGACGGTATTGTTGATCAATATGTTGATGGACAAGGTATTGAAACCACGCTGCCAGTACCTGCTTGGACGCAAGAAAGCCCTTACCTTATAGGCTTCTTTTTAGTCGGGGCATATCAAGAAATCTTAGGCGACATGCATAACTTATTTGGCGATACTAACTCTGCAGTGGTTCGAATTGATGAAAATGGCCGCACTAATATTGATTCGGTATTAGAAGGGGACACGGTCGCAGATGTGCTTAGGTATGTGAATTTGGAAGCGGTTTCATTTATGAGAACTTACGAAGAATTAGTTAATAAGCATATTGATGAAGATGAGCGCAGTAGTATTCTTGAAGAGCTGCAGTTAGGCTTAAAAGGGTACACGTATCTAGAAGATTTTTGATCGTTTAGATAGATGTTGAGTTTTATCAGACCAGTGTTGAGTGTACTCAGCGCTGGTCTTATTTTTTACGCAAAAAAGAGTAGCTAGATGTTTTTTGAAGGTTCAGAAAAGAAAATCGAGCTCCGAGTCAAATGTGGAGTTCGTTCACTACGAAGCTATGAACGTGCGTTCTGGGATCGTGGACTTACACTAGCAGGAGCAGATATTCTTTCCGTCATGTCAAATGACGACTGTGATGCTTATATCTTAAGTGAATCTAGCCTTTTTGTTTGGGATAACAAACTATTACTCATTACATGTGGCAATACCAACCTAGTTAAAGCTGGCATTTTTTTGATTGATGAAATCGGTGCAGATAATATTTCATCATTTAACTATCAGAGAAAGAGCGAGTTTTTGTCTCACCTTCAATCTACACACTTTGAAGATGACGCTAAACAATTACAATCTAGGCTAAGCGGAACCGCATATCGTGTGGGTCATTTAGATGGCCATCACCATTATCTTTTTTGCAGCGAAATGACTGAAAAACTCAGCAGTAGCACTAGTTTGTTGATGTATCATATCAAAGGCGAGGTCGCTGATTACCTTCGTCAACCCAATCAAATCAAGCCGATGATATTGAGCCTGCTCAATCTACACGCATTATTACCCGATTTCATTTTTGATGATCACCTTTTCGATCCTTGTGGCTACTCAGTAAATGGTTTGAATGGCGAACAGTTCTTAACCGTTCATATTACACCTCAAGCACAAAGTGCTTATGTGAGTATTGAAACGAACTTGAACTTTGAGCTGTATGCGTTCAATATATTCACCGCCATGTTAAATATCTTACACCCCCGTAGTTGGGATGTGATCGGTGTTAATCAACAAATTAGCACGAGTGGCTTTCCTGAACATATTGAAGTAGCTCGTTGTGACCTGCAGCTTAATACAACTAATTATTTTAATTATAAACATTACATTCAAGCTGCTAGCGACAAGTTAACAGCTCATATATTGTGAATTTAGACCTTTTACGGAGCTTTTATGACTACTATCGCTGACAAACCTGATTACTCGCTTTACTCAAATGCGTTTGGCTATTTAAGATTGCCATTAGAGTTTAAGCCATTAGAGAGTGATGCAGATGTTGTGGTGTTAGGTTTGCCTTTCGATATGGCAACCACAGGACGTTCAGGCGGCCGCATGGGACCGGGTGCAATCCGTCAAGCCTCCGTTAACTTAGCGTGGGAAGAGTCACGTTGGCCTTGGAAATTTAAACTAAGTGATCACATTAAAGTGGTTGATGCCGGTGATCTGGTTTATGACTGTGGTGACTCTGCTGACTTTACTAAGCGAGTTGAAGATTTTGCTACGGCAATTGTTGAGTCTGGTAAAGCGCTATTGAGTTTCGGTGGTGATCATTTCGTTACTTTACCGCTACTACGTGCTCACTATAAAAAACATGGAAAAATGGCGTTACTCCATTTCGATGCGCATACTGACACTTACAGCCAAGGCAGTAAGTATGACCACGGTACGATGTTTTATCACGCACCGAAAGAGGGCCTTATTGCTGCAGAACACTCTATTCAAGTGGGTATAAGAACGGAGTACGATCAATCAAACCACCTCTTCAAAGTGATTGATGCAGGCGCCGCGAATGATCAAAGTGCTGAGCAAATCGTCGCACAAATCCGTGAAAGAGTCGGCGATATGCCGATGTACGTTACATTTGATATTGATTGCTTAGATCCTGCATTTGCGCCAGGCACAGGCACACCTGTATGTGGTGGTCTAACGAGCGATAAAGCGATGAAAATCATTCGTGGTTTGAATGGTATGAACATCGTTGGTATGGATGTGGTGGAAGTCGCACCAGCGTATGATAGTGCTGAGATCACTGCATTGGCAGGTGCCACATTAGGGCTTGAATTATTGCATGTTTGGGCTGATTCTAACGGCAAAGTTAAGTAAGCTATTGGGACAGGTATTTACATGAATATCTGCAGTACTTCTTTTTGCATGCAATATGAAAGGATTGATAGATGTCAGAGCTAAGCGATATCAGGCGAGAGTATTCTCTAGGAGAGATGCACAGTGAGAATGTGCCTGATGATCCGATGGACCTTTTTACTTCTTGGCTAGAAGTGGTTAAGGACTCAGAGATAAAAGATCCAACCGCAATGTCAGTTGCCACTGTGGATGAAAGTGGTCAGCCGTTTCAGCGGATTGTTTTACTTAAAAGATTTGGCAATGATGGCTTTGTGTTTTTTACCAACCTTGAGAGCCGTAAAGCGCAGCATATTGCTCATAATTCACAAGTAAGCTTGCTATTTCCTTGGCATACGTTAGAAAAACAAGTGGCGATAACAGGTATAGCCGAACCATTATCAAAGACGGAAGTAGTGAAATACTTCATGTCTCGCCCAAAAGACAGTCAAATTGCGGCATGGGTTTCCAAGCAATCTAGCCCGATTTCAGCCAGGAAAGCACTGGAAACTAAATTCGCCGAGATGAAGGCTAAGTTTGCCAATGGCGATGTTCCATTGCCAAAGTTTTGGGGAGGCTACATCGTTAAACCAAAAAGTATTGAATTTTGGCAGGGCGGCGAGAACAGGCTGCATGATCGATTTATTTATGTTAAATCAGCCGATGGTCAATGGCAGCGAGATAGACTAGCCCCGTAGTCATTTATTAGTAAGAATGCCACTTCATTAAGTGGCATTTTTGCTTTTAACGGCAGCAAAATCGCCCCATGTACTAAAATAATCACATACTGTGAAATTAGAATTTACTGTGTGAGGTAACCGCTTGTGCTAAATTAGCAGCTGATGTTGTTTTGCATATTGATATCTATCACTATTTTTCTAGAGGGATCAACCATGAACAATATAATAATTGGATTACTACTCATTCCGTTATCGTTTGTCACGTCAGCAGCAAGCTGGAAAGTGACAAATGATGAATCAAACGTCAATTTCATTTCGATTAAAAAAGGCGATATCGCCGAAGTTCACCATTTTAAAACCATTGCGGGAACGCTCAATGATAATGGCGAATTTGAGTTGACCATTTCTCTTGCGAGTGTTGATACCCAAGTTGAGATAAGAGACGAACGTATGGGGTCGTTATTGTTTGACGTTGATAAATACCCCAAGCTGACGTTATCTGCCAAAGTAGATAAGAAGCTGCTTAATAGTATTGCCGTTGGAGAGTCAAAAATCGCCACGATTGATGGGCAGGTGGACTTACACGGCAAGAAAGTGAGTCTCCCCTTTACGGTGAGCATTGCTAGGCTTTCTGACGCTAATCTACTCGTTGCGAGTGTCATGCCAGTGATTGTTAATTCAGACAGCTTCGGTTTGACGCAAGGTATTGAAAAGTTGCGCGAGATAGCAGGGTTGTCGGCAATTAGTAAAGCGGTGCCAGTCTCCTTTATTTTGAACCTCAAGAAATAGATCTAGGCAATATCATTTCACTTTAAACTCAGATAAGATTCTTATCCAAAAGAATTTGCGGCTCTTTTTGAGCCGCTTTATCATTTATGCACTTTGCATATTTCGGAAGGGATATGGTTACCGATACAGACGGGTATATGCACCTTGTTCAATATTTGACTGAACATTTAGGTATATTTGAAAACTCGCAACAACAATCAGCGGCTGAAGACACGGTTATGGAGCTGTTTGAAGAACAGCTTGCAGCTCAAATTATCATGGTTTGTGGTCAAAACCCGTCTTTGAGCTTTGCTCAGCGAAACATAGTGATTAGAGAGGTTGACTCGATTGTGTATGATCTTGAAGAGATCCTTGCAAGAGTGGCGACGCATAAAGCAACTGCTGAACAGACATTGTTCATTACAGAGTTTTCATGCCTGATCAAGAACTTGTTTGACCAAGAGATTGCTAAGCTCATGGCAGCATAGTGCAAATTGATTTTATATTTCGTTACAGAATTCTCTCTATTTAGCCTTGTTGCTTGTTTCAATAAGGCCTAATGTTCAGTTATGAACATTGAGAGTTCGATGCTAGAAAATCTAAAGCGCTCTATAAATGGACAACATTTGCTTGTTTATTTTTGCTTGTTTGTTTTTTGGTGTTTTTTGCGCCTATTCAGTCAGAATGCATTGGACTTAGGCTGGGGTTTTTTCCCTCTCGTCATCTCTCTCCCTTTTGTACCGTTTATCCTTGTCTGGCTAGGTGTGCAGTTTTATCGGAACGTTAGGCTCTATAAACAGAGTTTTCATAAGCGCTGGTATGTATGCCATTGCGTCTTTTCTGCTATGTTGTTGGTGCTATTTGTTCTTCATTTCTTCTGAGCACTTGTTTAGACACTTTGTTCAACCTAACGTCAGCTTTGAGCTGCTAAATTTATTTGGTTGGCGTGCTATCGATAAAAATTCAAGCTTATTGAATTGTTTATCGATGAGATAAGCATCATTTCCGATACAGCTTTGGCGCCAAACGGTAAGATTTCTTGCTATGATAACTTCAAACAAGCCATAAATTGACTTAACTATATTTAGGAATAGCGATGCTAAAAAAAATGGGATGGTGCCTCTTGACCTTGATGACTTCATTATCTGTTCAGGCCAATGATAAGGCGGTAATTGGCTCTACAGCGAATATGTTTGTAGCACATGCAGATTTGCCCTATGTTGCGCGTATAGATACAGGGGCGGTGAATACCTCTTTACATGCTGTCGATCTTAAAGTGGAAGGTGGAAGTGCTAAAAACATGAAAGACAACATCGGTAAAACGTTGTCCTTTACGACCGAAAACGCAACGGGTCAGTCTAAACGCATAAAAGCTAAGATTGTTAAGACATCGACAGTCAGTAATTCTCAAGGCACAGAAACACGCTATATGGTCGACCTAGATGTTGGCTTTAAAGGAGAAGAGCGAAAGGTAAGAGTTAATTTACGTGATCGTAGCCATATGGATTATAAATTGCTCATTGGCCGTAATTGGCTCAAAGGCCGCTATGTAGTGGATGTTTCTGATAAAAAGTATATTGGCCCGACCGCTCCGATCAGCATTGTTGAGTCAGGTATGATGTTTAAAACTCGTATTGATACGGGAGCGGTAGAAAACTCCTTACATGCTGTCGACTTTAAGATTGAAAATGAAGAGACCGACATGAATAAAAATGTCGGTAAGGTGATTCATTTTACCACTGAGAATGAAAAGGGTGAGTCTAAGGTCGTAAAATCTCGTATCGTTGAAACATCACTTATTCGCAACGCGCAAGGCAGTGAAACCCGCTACATGGTTGAACTCAACATTGGCGAGTTAGGTGAAGAATATAAAGTTAAAGTTAATCTACGAGATAGAAGTAAAATGACCTACAAGCTGTTAATCGGCCGTAACTGGATACAAGGTCATTATATTGTCGATGTATCAATGTAGTTTGATTGACGCTCTTTAGGCGTATAAAAAAGCACTCTAATGAGTGTTTTTTTATGTCAGCGATAAAGAGCAACTGATTTGTGTTTTATATTGAGCTCCAGCCTGCAAGCTGCGCAATTGTACTTTTCCATTAAACTCACTTTGCAACCACACCGACAATGTAGATATTGTGCCATGAATTTCATTTTCAGTAATTTGCAGCTGTAATGCATCCCGCTGGTTTGTGGTAAATCCTTTGCCATTATCATAAACGGTGATGATCAGCTCATTTTTCTGTTTCACCAAAATTAGCTTAATACTTTTGTTCGTTTGATGAGGATCAAACGCATCGGTTAACGTGTTATTAATGAGCCTATAAAACAGGATTAAAAAGTGCCAATGGATACCGTCTACGATGAGCCTATTATCACTTTGGATCTCTAGATCAATATCTGCGTCGACAAACTTAGGCCGTAATAGTGCGATGATATGCTCTAATAGTTGGACTAAATCAATTGGCTTAGCCCCATAGTCTTGCGCTGAAAGTAAGTATTCTAAATGTCTTAAACGTTCTGTCTGTTCTGTCAGTTCTACACCAAAATCAGCCGCATTAAGGGTACCATTGGATAAGCGGTAAGCCTTGGCTGCGAGTTCATCTTGCTGTCGAAATATTGGCCTGACAAGGTTTGCCACTAGGGTAGGGTATAGTGCTTGATTATCAAGTTTAACTTTTTCGTAGTTAAACTCCTTATTTGATTGTATGCGTGCTTGTACCGTTTCATCTTGTAGTCGTTTATTGGTCTGTTCCAATTTTTCAATGAAACGGATGTTTTTGGACTTTTCTTGCCTGAGGATCTCAAACTGGGCTTTGTTTTTTAGCTCAAGCTTTTTGGTTTCAGTTATATCAAATGCAATCGTGCCTATGGATACAACCTCTTGTTGACTGTTCAATATTGGAAATTTGGTGACTAAATAGGTGTGAAAATTGCCTTCACTTGGGAATGCTTGCTCGTAACTGAGTTCTCGTTTCTGCGTGAGAACCATCTTATCGTTGTCGCTATTTACTTTGGCAACATCTCTGGGCAATACTAAATGGTCTCTCACACCAATAATGTCATCTCGATTTAACGCAACAGTACGGCAGAATTGATCGTTAACAAGTGTGAGCTCACCATTGATATTTTTGATGAATATTAAGTTATGTGCGGAGTTCAATACCAAATTGAGCTGCTCTTTACTCTCTTTTAGTTCTGCTTGTGCTAGCTGTTGAACCTCTAACTGCTTTTCTAAAGCAAGGTTGGTGGCATCTAAACTGGCCAGGGCTATCTCTAATTGGTGCGTGCGGGAACTGAATGCTTTTGCGAGCATGCCAATCTCATCTTTTCGATTATTGCTTTCAAGCTCAATTAATGCCGAGTTGCTATTGTTGAGTGCGTTCACCATTCGACTAATGGGGTTAATAAAGAGTTTGTTTTGCAAAATGAATAACAACATCAGTGCAAAAATCTGAATGCCCACTAAATAAAGACCTACGGAACTCGCCATCGACTTAGCGCTGGTTTCTACCGCTGTTAATGGCGTCACAAGGATTATTTTCCAATAAGTCCCCGGCATTAAGAAAACGGTGACAATAACAGGCTCTTGCAGTTGCGGATCATTGTCGAGCTCTATGCTGGCAATTAATTGAACACTTTGCAGTTTGTTTTTTGCATTTTGGTTAATCAGCGCGGTAAGTTTGGCACGTTCATTCGGCGGGATATTTGCCGTAACATTTTCAAGTTGCTTTGCAGTGTAAGCCTTGTCTATATTGGCTTGGCGCATAAACTCTGCGTCGATTTCATCTATTCTAGCTTGCAGTGGTTTGAACGACTCATATTGCTCGGTGAAATCAGCAAAAGGTTGAAATAAACGCTTTAGGACTCCCTCTTCAGTAAGATCAGTATCTAGGCTTGGGAATGAGAGCAGCCTATTTTGCTGATCCAGTGCAAATACATAGCCTCTTTGTCCAGATAGGGCTGTTTTGAAAAAACCGTCGAGACTCGATAGCGCAACATCAACGGTAGATACGCCAATAAACTCATGATGAGACCACATCGGCACCGAGGCGGTAATCATTGGATCTTGTGTAAAAGGGTCGATATAAGATTTAGACCAATATGTCGTGTCTGCTGGGTAATACTTTGCTGGGATATACCAGTTTTCTTGGTAGTAATTAGGGTTGTCGTCTTGGTTATAATCGTCAACTTTGAGCAGTTTCCCGCTGGGGTTGCGTGCCCAGAAATGGCTATCTTTACGTTTATCTTTGTCAAAAGCCTTGGGCTCGGGCCAAACTCCACCGCCGAGAATAACCGCTTCTTGGCCTAACTGATCGAGTAATGCTGGAATACTTTCGTCTAAAAGAGAAGGGTTGTGCTGGTACAGCTCACCAAGCGCGCTAATGGAGACGGCTAAACGTTCAATTCGATTGGTTTTTTGCTGCAAAGTTGCTGTAATCGCTTTACCGACATTAATATTCAATGTTTGCTGATTATCAATGAGTCGATTTATTTCAATAGACTTAAGAAACCAAACACTGGCTAATATGATGATTGTAGCCACCGCGAGTTGGATGAACATGAATTTCATCGGTAAACTTTTACGCCAATCAGTCAATTTAGGGGGGCGGTTCTTACGATTTTGCATGCTAAAGTTACGCTCAAATAGTGAGTTGCTTCCTTAACGAGCATCCATACTGTTTAAGGATAAAATTGAAACGATAGGTCAAGTATACAAGCCTTGTTAAATTATTGTAAAACAATACACTATTAGGATTGTAACAATTTAGATAGTGACACAAAAAAGGGCAGCACTAAAGTGCTACCCTTTTTTATATTAACAATGTTAACTATATTTTGAGCCCTATCAACAATGTATCAAGTTGTTCCGCTGTTGCGTGCAGTTCATCGCAGCCTGCAACGGATTGATTAGCGGATTGTTCAACATCATGGGATTGATTGCGGATCTCCATTAAGTTGGTTGCAATTTCATTGGCAACGGCAGATTGTTCATCGGCGGATGTTGCAATCAATATGCTCATTTCGTAGACCTTAGCACTATGATGCGCAATGCCTTGAAGATCGTTACCGGTATCAAGCACATGTTTTTTACCTTCTTCAGCCTTTTCGACCGTACGGCCCATGACATGTTTTAGATTTCTCGAACCAGATTGAAGCGCTTCGATCATCGATTTTATCTCAACTGTCGCGGCTTGAGTTCGTCCTGCTAGCGTTCTGACTTCGTCAGCGACGACGGCGAAACCTCGACCTTGTTCTCCTGCTCTTGCGGCTTCAATTGCAGCATTTAACGCGAGCAGGTTAGTTTGCTCGGAAATAGCATTAATGGTCGTAACTACTTCATCAATTTTTGCGGCATTTTCGTTAAGATTATTGACAGCATCAGACGCTTGCGCAATTTCATTACTGAGACCACCAATAGCATCCACTGTTACAGCTATGTCTCGAGAGCCTGCATCAACTTGGTTATTTGCTTCTTGGGTTTCTATAGACGACTGTTCTGCATTGCGGGCAACCTCTTTCACTGCGGCTGTCATCTCTTCCATTGCGGTCGCAAGAGAGTCTAAATGCTGCCTTTGGTTCATTGCCAGCGATTGGCCTTCTTGAGCTGTATCTCTAAATGCTTGCACTACGTTACGGATCTGGGTGTTGGCATGGGTCATTTGAGTGACCAGCTTATGCTGCCGATCAACCAAGGTATCGATACTAATCGCTAAGATACTAAACTCATCTTTGACTTCAAAAAAGTTAAGTCGACCGGTGAGATCGCCATCAGCTGCTCTCTTTAACGCCATAACATTGGTGTATAACGCGCCACCGACAAAGCTAGAGATATAATAACTGGTGATTAAAATTAACAGAATCAATCCAGCAAGCGTACTGTAGATAAAATAACCGTTGCTGCTCTCTTGCTCTAATGCAATATTCGATACCGTTATCAAGCCGTTTTGGCTGCGGCTGACACTTTTAATACGGTTACCTTGTACTTGAGCTCCTCCGCCCTGACTTGCAAAGGATTTGGCATCTCGCGTAGCCTCATTCTCATCATATAGGCTGATATCACCGTTCAACGCATTTAAAAAAGGTTGTTTGTCTTCATCTGCAACAAATTGATAGGCTTTGTCGAGCGCATCGCTCATTTTTTGATTATATTGCTGAGCTTGTATCAGTTGAGACTGTTGTAGGTTTTCATCGAAATGATGACTTAATACGAGCGTGAAACCTATCAAAGTTAAAATAGGAATTATTGCCATAACAGCAAATTTTGATTTTAACGTCATATGGATAAGGTATTTATCGACCCAGCGAAACTTAACTTCTTTCATAATTTTCTCTCAATCCTAGAACGGCGACCATATTATTTATCGGCAAAAACAATAATTACTTTACCAATGTGTTACAGATTCATATCTGTTTGTGGTTTTTTTGTTCTTTAGATGGGTTAAGTGATTGAAACTGTTATTATAGCTTGGGTTTTATGATGTTAACTAATCGCGATAGAGTACCTTTGAGGCAGAATAATAACCCGCTTATATCTACGCAAAGGGGCGCAAATTTTACAACGCGAGCGAATAGGAGTGGTTTGTACTCGAACAAGGACTAAGCAAAATAAACAGTTAGCTTATAAAAAGGCGTAATTAACCCTAGTAAAATAGGGTTTGCTCGCGTAAAATTTGTGTCTTTTTCTATTTTCACCTAAGAAAATATGTAAGCCCGAAGACTCGTAGGTTTTCCTACATGCACTGGAAGAGATGATGTCACAGTTAACAGAGATCGTAGAACAGGCCTTAGCCGCCATCAAAGACGCTACAGATTTAAAAGCGCTTGATGACCTCCGTGTCGATTACCTTGGTAAGAAAGGTAAAATCACTGACATGATGAAGATGATGGGGAAACTACCCCCAGAAGAGAAACCGGCCTTTGGTCAAGCTGTGAACCAAGCTAAACAAGCGGTTCAACAGCAACTGTCTACACGCATCGATGGATTGAAAGCGGCAGAGCTTGAAGCGCAGTTGAAAGCTGAGAGTATTGATGTGAGCCTACCTGGGCGTCATATCGAGACCGGTGGACTGCACCCCGTTACTCGTACGATTGAGCGTATTGAGAGCTTCTTCGGTGAACTTGGGTTTACAGTTAAAGATGGTCCAGAAATTGAAGATGACTTTCATAACTTCGATGCATTGAACATTTCAGAGCATCACCCAGCGCGTGCTGATCACGATACTTTCTATTTTAATCCGAAAGTGATGTTGCGTACTCAAACATCTGGTGTACAGATCCGTACTATGGAGCATGAAAAGCCTCCACTGCGTATTATCTCTCCTGGCCGTGTATACCGTAACGATTACGATCAAACACATACGCCAATGTTCCATCAAGTTGAAGGTTTGTTGGTTGCTGAGAAGGTTAACTTCGCAGAGCTTAAAGGGATATTGCACGATTTCTTACGTAATTTCTTTGAAGAAGACTTAGAAGTGCGTTTCCGTCCATCTTACTTTCCATTCACTGAGCCTTCAGCAGAAGTGGATGTAATGGGTAAAAATGGTAAATGGTTAGAAGTGCTTGGTTGCGGCATGGTACATCCAAATGTACTGCGTAGCGTGGGGATTGATCCAGAAATATACTCTGGTTTCGCCTTCGGTATGGGTGTCGAACGTTTATCAATGTTGCGCTATGGCGTGAATGATTTACGTTCTTTCTTTGAAAATGATCTTCGCTTCCTTAAGCAATTTAAATAAACGGAGCTGTATAGCATGAAATTTAGCGAATCTTGGCTTCGTGAATGGGTTAACCCAAGCGTTAATCGTGAAGAATTAGCACACCAAATTACGATGGCGGGTCTTGAAGTCGACGGTATTGATACTGTTGCTGCAGAATTTAGCGGTGTAATAGTAGGTGAAGTTGTAGAGTGTGGTCAGCACCCTGACGCGGATAAACTCCGCGTGACTAAAATTAATGTGGGTAGTGAAGAGCTAATCGACATTGTTTGTGGTGCTCCAAATTGTCGTTTAGGCCTTAAAGTTGCCGTTGCAATGGTTGGTGCTGTTTTGCCTGGTGATTTTAAAATCAAAAAAGCAAAACTCCGTGGCGAACCTTCTTTCGGTATGCTTTGCTCATACGGCGAGATAGGTATCGACATTGAAAGTGATGGTATTATTGAGTTACCAACCGATGCGCCTATCGGTCAAGATATTCGTGAATATCTGCAACTTGATGATGCGGTTATTGATGTAGATTTAACCGCTAACCGTGCCGATTGTTTAGGTATGGCGGGTTTGGCTCGTGAAGTGGGTGTATTAAACCGTCAAGCGGTTACTGAACCAACTTGGGAAGCGGTTACGGCAACCATTAGCGATGAAGTGAGTATTGATCTTCAAGCTGAGCAAGAGTGTGGACGTTATTTAGGTCGCGTTATCAAAAATGTCGACGTTAAAGCGGCTACCCCTCTTTGGATGCAAGAAAAGCTACGTCGTAGTGGTATTCGTTCAATTGACCCGATTGTTGATATCACTAACTTCGTGTTGATTGAGTTTGGTCAGCCAATGCATGCATTTGATAATGCTAAATTGGAAGGCGGTATTCAGGTTCGCAAACCTAATGGTGAAGAGAAGCTGACATTACTTGATGGTAATGAGATCACTATCCCTGAAGGTATGTTGATTATTGCCGATCAGGTTAAACCATTAGCACTTGCTGGCGTATTTGGCGGCGAGTACTCAGGTGTTACTGCTGAAACTACCGACATTATGCTTGAGTGCGCATTCTTCGCACCTTTAGCCATTTTAGGTAAAGCCCGTAAAATTGGTTTGCACACAGATGCATCACACCGTTTTGAACGTGGTGTTGACCCAGAGTTGCAACATAAAGTAATGGATCGCGCCAGCCGTCTCGTGCTTGATATTTGTGGTGGTGAAGCGGGTCCTGTCGTTGAAGCTAAATCTGACGCAAACTTGCCACAACCAGTACAAATAGTATTGCGTCGCAGCAAGTTAGATCGCATTTTAGGTCACCATATTGAAGATAGCGATGTCACTGAAATTCTAGAGCGTCTTGGCTTTGCGGTTGACGTGAGTGAAGGACAGTGGAGCGTTACTACAGCGACTTACCGTTTTGATATGGCAATTGAAGAAGATTTAATTGAAGAAGTTGCTCGTATCTACGGTTATAACAATATTCCAAATATTGCACCAATTGCGCAACTAAGCATGTCTGATCACAATGAGTCTGATATCAGTCTTAAACGTGTTCGTAGCATGTTGGTTGCACGTGGTTTCCAAGAAGCGGTTACTTATAGTTTTGTAGATCCTAAACAACAGAATCTGCTGCACCCTGGTGCAGAGGCGATGATTTTACCGAATCCTATTTCGGTTGAAATGTCAGCAATGCGTTTATCGATGTTTACCGGTCTTTTATCGGCAGTCGGTTATAACCAAAGCCGTCAGCAAAATCGCGTTAGATTATTTGAAAGCGGCCTGCGTTTCATCCCCAATGCAACGGCAGACTCTGGTGTGTCACAGCAACCTATGCTTGCCGCGGTTATTTCAGGTAATCAGAATGATGAGCACTGGTCAATGGAATCAAATACCGTTGATTTCTTCGATCTAAAAGGTGATCTCGAAGCCGTCATCGGATTAACGGTTGCGGACAGTGAATTTAGCTTTAGAGCAGCATCACATCCAGCGCTTCATCCGGGCCAATGTGCTGAAATATTGAGAAATGATTGTGTTATTGGTATCATAGGCACGGTTCATCCGACCCTTGAGAAGCCATTTGGCCTTAATGGCAAAACAATTATTTTCGAGCTCGAGTTAGACGCGTTATTGCATGCTAATTTACCGCTAGCCCAGACTGTATCTAAGTTTCCAGCTAACCGTCGTGACATCGCCATCGTAGTCGATGACTCTGTTGCAGCGGCTGATGTTGTAAAAATGATAAGAAAAGTTGGCGAAAATCAGTTGGTTGGCATAAACTTGTTTGATGTATACCAAGGTAAAGGTGTAGAGGAAGGCAAAAAGAGCCTTGCAATCGCACTCTTATTACAAGATAACTCTCGTACACTTGAAGAGAAAGAGATCGCAGCGATGGTAGATGTGGTGGTTTCTTCTTTGAAAGACGAGTTCAACGCATCGTTGAGGGACTAAAAGTATGGCACTTACCAAAGCCGAAATGGCAGAACATCTTTTTGAAACGCTAGGTATCAATAAGAGAGTAGCGAAAGAGATGGTAGAGACGTTTTTCGAAGAAGTTCGTCAAGCCCTTGAAAGTGGTGAGCAGGTCAAGCTATCTGGCTTTGGCAATTTCGACCTGAGAGATAAGAATCAAAGACCGGGAAGGAACCCAAAGACGGGAGAAGATATCCCTATTTCAGCGCGCCGTGTTGTGACGTTCCGTCCAGGACAAAAGCTGAAAAGTCGCGTCGAAGAAGCTAACGCAAAGAAGTAATTGCACTAGCATCGTGATGAAGAGGCCACTCAATTGAGTGGCTTTTTCTGTTATTCATCTGCTAACGAGGTTTTGCGTTTGTCTAGAAAACCTAAATATTTTGACCGTCGCTTCAGGCTATCTTTATTACACCCTAAGTATTGGCTTACTTGGGTAGCGATATTAGTGTTAGTGCTTTTTGGCCTTATGCCTGCGTGGTTAAGAGATCCCATCGCGCGTCAGTTGGCTAAACTCGTAATGAAAATTGCGGTAAAGCCTATTGAAGTTGCAAGAGCAAATTTAACGACCTGTTTCCCTCATAAATCGGATGATGAGATAGAGGGGTTGATTCGAGATAATGTCGAAAATTTTGTAATGATTTTGCTAGCTCAATCAGAGCTGTTAGTTAAGTCTCGTCAAAATATTCGTAACAGAGTTAAACTTATTGGCTTTGAGCATGTTGAGCAAGCAACCGCAGCTGGGCAACCGGTGATTTTTATCATGCCGCATGTGTGGGGGATTGAGTATGCAGGTCTGCGCCTAAATCTTGATTTACCTATGGTCTCTATGGCTAAAGCCCACAAGAATGACCTCTTTAACTGGTTTAATAATCGTATGCGCAGCTCGCAAGGTGGCAACATCTATATGCGTGAGGCGGGGATTAGAGCATTGCTCTCAGAATTAAAGCGCAACAACAGCTTTTTTTATCTACCCGATGAAGATCTTGGACCCGATAAAAGTATCTTTGCGCCATTTCTCGGCACGACTAAAGCAACGCTGCCCGTCGTTGGCCGTCTAGCTCAAGCAGGAAATGCGCAAGTGATGCCGGTCAAGATTGGTTATGACCAAACTAAGCGTCAGTATGAGTTAACGGTGATGCCGGCCATCGCACCTGACAGCATGCAGGGGAAAGAGAATGAAGCGATTGCATTGAATAAAGCGGTAGAGCAAGTCATATTAGCTTACCCTGAACAATATATGTGGTTTCTTAAAGTCTTAAAAACACGTCCTGAGGGCGAAGAGTCTATTTATAAAAAGAAGCCACGTAAGCAATAATGACTCTGGTCACACACCATTAAAAAGCCGCAATATTAATTGCGGCTTTTTGCTATATATTTTTACTGAACGTTAAACCCAATCGAGCTTAAACGATAAGTTGATACTCATTGCGCAAAGTATCAATGATCTCTTGCTTTGGGTTTTCACTGATGTGAAGTTTCTTACCGATCACTTTCTCTGCAATACCAACGTAGGTATTTGAGATATCCATCATTACCGATTCTGGCAGTTTGTTGTCTTTAGCGAGTGAGAAACGCTCTTCCATACGGTTTTTATTGAGTAAGATATCCGCATCAGAGAAGTGGTTTAGCAGCCACTGTCTAAAGCCTTCTTTTGATTGCTCAATGATCTTACCGTCACGATGAGAACTACCATCCCAAATACGTGAGCTATCTGGGGTGCCGACTTCATCCATATAGATGAGTTTTTCGTTGCCAGCTGCGTCATGGACATAGCCAAACTCAAATTTGGTATCAACAAAAATCTGATCTTGCTCTGCTAATGCTTCGCTTATCACATCAAAGCCTTCAGAAAGCAATTTCTCATAAAGATCGATGTCATCAGTATTGCTGAATTTAAAGCCCTTATAATGACGTTCTATGTCACGACGAGATACATTGACATCATCAGCTTCAGGTACGCCTTCAAGGCCAGTTAACACCCCTTTAGTTGAAGGAGTGATAAGGATCTCAGGCAGTTTTTGGTCTTTCTCTAAACCTTCAGGCAGCGTGATCCCGCAAAACTCTCGTTCACCTTTGCTATAAGCGCGCCACATTGAACCGGTAATGTATTGGCGGGCAATCGCTTCAATCATCACTGGGCGTGCTTTTTGGACAATCCATACCAGCGGGTGAGGAATATCAAGGATATGGCTATCAGCCAAGCCTTTCTCTTTAAATAACTTAAACCAGTGGTTTGAAATCGCGTTTAACGCTGTTCCTTTACCAGGAACACCATTTAAACCGTTCTCACCTTGCCATACGCAATCAAAAGCAGATATACGATCACTGATCACCATTATTGCTAATGGGGCGTCAGAGGGAACGTCATAGCCTTTATCTTTGATTAAGCGAGCGCTGTCTTCTGCTGTTAACCAGTAAACACTGCGAACTTTACCAGAATGGACAGGTTTGTCGGTACGGATGGGAAGGTTGTCATTTACGACTAAAACTTTATCGGCAAGATTCATAGGGCACACTTTTATTATTAAGAAGCTTCATTTTAGTGGCGCAGATTGTATCAGAACTTAGAATTGGCAACACTATGGCAAGCGCTGTTTTATGTCAGTAGAAAACAGTGTTCTTAATAAAAGAAAATAACATCACCTAACTAAGAGTGAGACTCATTGATAATGACTGATAATTCTTGCTATCTCACCGTTAGCTTTCATCTGCAAAATTTGTAGATCAATCGAGTCGATAAGCTCCTGCGGTACGGCATCACCGTAACTTAAGTGAATGTCGACAGGTGCGATAGCATCAGGAATATCTGTAAAATTAAAGGTGGATGCATCTATCTGGTGCTGTCTAATGCTATACAAAACCCGACTCTTCATTTCGATAAACAGATCCCCTCGACCATTTTTAAGGGCAAGAAGTGCACTTTTGTGGCTGTTAAGTTCAAGTGTATTCATCGCATTCTGTTGGATTATGGGTGTTAGGCCAGGGTAATCAAATCCTTTTAGCAGGATAACGGTTTTGTCGACTAAATCGTTAATATTCAATGGGGAATCATGCTGACTCTTTAGTGACACCATAATATGTTCTGCGCTGAATAAAACCTGTTTTGAAAGACGTTTGCTTTGTGCCATATGATCATCGGCTGCACGCCATGTAGGTGAGCCATAACTTATCCAATTAGGGTAGGACTGTTGCTTGATCTCGTAAAGGTAGCGTTTGAATGGCATGATCTGATGGTCAATTTCAAGTGACTTTTTCTGTGCAATAAATTTAACGATGTCAGTGATGGTCCCTGACTGCACATGGTCGGTCACACTGTTGATTTGAAACGGCTCTGCTTGTTCCGCTATGATCAGGTAAGTGAGTTTTTCAGCGGTAACAGACTGACTAAACAGTGTACATAAAAGCGCTGTAATTAAGGCAAGTGAGTTGATCATACGGCTCATGGCTAATCCCTAATAAGAGGTGGCTCATTCGCGATAAGTATATCGACTATTTTATTGGATGTAACTGTTATAGCGGGAATTAACTATTAATAGAGTTTGATTGTTTTTATTTTGACGTATGAATTTATTAGAAAGGTTAGCGTTACCTTAAAAGATATCGCTAACCTTAGCTGAAAACTAAGCTTGTTTGGCGGCGTTATGTCGCTTCATTAAATTGGCGGTGATATCTTCAAGTGATAGCGACTGATCTTCTAATAACACCAGTAAGTGGTAGATGAGATCTGAGGCTTCATCAATCAACTCTGGCTTGTCATTAGTGGCGGCTGCTAAGGCTGTTTCAAGTCCCTCTTCCCCGACTTTTTGTGCAATTCGCTTAGTGCCTCGGTCGAACAGGTATGCGGTGTAACTTGATTTGGGATCCTGCCCTTTTCGTGAGGCGATTAATGTACTGAGGTTATCAATAAAGCTGTGGGCTTTACCGTCTTTCCAGCAACTTTGTGTGCCTTTGTGGCAAGTTGGTCCATTGGGGATCACTTGCACTAATAAGCTGTCGTTGTCGCAATCCATATCGAGAGCGACTAAATCCAACGTGTTGCCAGAGGTTTCACCTTTGGTCCATAACCTCTTTTTACTGCGGCTATAAAAAGTCACTTGACCACTGGACAAGGTTTTGTCTAAGGCTGCTTGGTCCATATAGCCCAGCATAAGGACTTTACCAGTTAAGTGGTTTTGCACCACGGCGGGGATTAAACCATCTGTTTTTGCCCAGTCTAATTGACTCAGTAATTCACGGTCTTCTTGCTGTGATTGGTAAAGCGATGTCATATTACATCCTTAATTAGGTCTATTTATTCGGATCAATTTAGATACGTACGGCAATATTGTTATCGCGCAGATAGCGCTTTAATGCTTGGATATCAATGATCCCTTTATGAAATACACTGGCAGCTAATGCTGCATCAACATTGGCGAGTGTAAATACATCTTTAAAGTGTGCCATTGTGCCTGCGCCTCCTGAGGCGATTAACGGAACATCACACAGTGAACGGATCATCGACAGTTGTTTGATATCATAGCCTTGACGAACACCATCTTGGTTCATCACATTAAGCACTATTTCGCCACAACCTCGTTTTTGCACTTCTTCAACCCAATCGGGGGTATACCATTGAGTGTCTTTGGTTGCGGACTCATCGCCCGTAAACTGCTTTACTTTATAGCTATCACTGATGTCATCGTAGTAGGAGTCGATACCGATGACGATACATTGGCGACCAAATTCATCCTGCAGTCGTTCAATCAGGCTAGGATCGGTTAAGGCTGGTGAGTTAATTGATATTTTATCAGCACCGAACGCTAACTTTTCACGGGCTTGTTCGATGGTTTTTATCCCACCCGCAACACAGAAAGGGATATCAATACGTTCAGCAACACGGCTAACCCAAGATTTATCAATGACGCGATCATGCGCACTGGCAGTGATGTCATAAAACACCAACTCATCGGCGCCTTCTTCAGCGTAACGAGCGGCGAGGGGCACTATATCGCCCACAATTTCATGGTTTCGAAATTGCACACCTTTAACCACTTTTCCCTCTTTAACATCTAAACAAGGGACTATGCGTTTGGCCAGCATTCAATTGCCTCCTTAACCGTAAATTGATTAATAAGCAGGGCTTTGCCTATGATAATACCATTGGCACCACTGTTTTTTACTGCGGTAACATCTGCAAGAGTTGCGATGCCGCCAGATGCTTGCCAGTTAATGTCTGGATAGGTGGCGCTTATTTCTTGATAAAGCGCATTATTAGCGCCTTTTAAGGTGCCGTCGCGGCTAATATCGGTCACTAGCGCATGTTTAAGACCAACAGTCTCAAACTCTGCCACTAAGGACTCAAGCGTTTTACCACCACCTGATTGCCAACCCGATACCGCAACTATCTTTTCGCCTTGCTCATTGATATTGACATCAAGTGCTAAACAGATGGCATCGCTGCCATATTTCAAAAACCAGCGTTTGACTAACTCTGGTTCGTTTACGGCCAAAGATCCAATGACCACACGACTGACACCAATCTCTAGCAGTTCGCTGACTTGGGCTTCAGTTCGAATACCACCGCCGACTTGGATAGGCGTGTTTAAACCTTTAACCAAACTGGCGATCAGTTGAGTTTGTCGTTTTCTCGGGTTTTTAGCCCCGGTTAAATCAACAATATGCAGTAAGTTAGCCCCTTGCTCTTGGTAAGATTGCAGCTGTGCTAACGGGCTTAAGTCAAATGTCGTCTGTTGGTTGTAATCGCCTTGATAGAGACGAACCACTTGACCTTCTATTAGATCAATTGCAGGTATTATCATGATTGCCTCTGGTACGGTTTGCTTCTTGCTAAGGTGGACTGAGTCATGGTTAAGAAGTTTTTAAGCATCTTTGCCCCCACTGCAGCGCTTTTTTCCGGGTGAAACTGCAGGCCAATAAAATTATCTTTGGCGATGGCTGCGCTAAATTGCTCACCGTGTTCAGCTGTTGCTATGGTGTATTCACTGATTGGCGCTCGGTAGCTATGGACAAAATACACATAGGCGCCAGTGTCGATACCGTTGAATATGGGATGCGCTGAAGGGGTGATCTGATTCCAGCCCATGTGCGGCAGCGGTAGCCCTTTACTGTCCAATTGCTCAATATCCGTTGGGATTAAACCTAAACATTCGCAATCGGTTGCCGTTGCGCCACGCTCTTTAGAGACTCGGGTCAGCATTTGCATGCCCAAACAGACGCCTAGCACGGGTTGAGTTAAGGCTTTAATAACCTCTACCAACTGTTTGTTGTGTAATGACGCCATCGCAGCCCCCGCTGTGCCGACTCCGGGCAGGATCACCCGGGTCGCTGCCTTAATTGCCGCTATGTCGTCAGTCACCACTAAGTTTTTACGCTCATCAACAGAGAGTAAACGCTCAAAGGCGTAGCGAACAGAACTTAAATTGGCGCAGCCGGTATCGATAATGACCGTGGACCCTGTCACCGCAGCATCTTCGATAATCTGACTTTGGGCCTCTATTTTGCTCATAGCACACCTTTACTCGATGGCAGCGCATCACCTTCAATCGCAACAGCTTGGCGTAAAGTGCGACCAAGCACCTTAAACAGACTCTCCACTTTGTGGTGGTCGTTATCGCCGACGGTGGTTAAGTGCAAAGTGCAACGTAGGCCATCAGCAAAGGAGCGGAAGAAGTGCGGTACCATCTCTGTTGCCATCGTACCGACCATTTCACGCTCAAATTCGGCGGAAAACTTGATAAAGGGACGACCCGATAGATCGAGTAGACACTCGGCACTGGCTTCATCCATTGGGATGGACTGTTCAAATGCATTGCCAAATCGTGCAATACCGCGTTTGTCGCCTAATGCTTGACGCAATGCATCACCAATCGCCAACGCAGTGTCTTCAACGCTATGGTGATCATCAATCTCCAGATCGCCATCAACGTTAACGTCCATCTTAAAGTTACCGTGAGTCGAAATTTGCTCCAGCATATGGTCGAAAAAGCCGATGCCAGTATCGATACTGCCTTTTACGCCAGAGTCCAAATCGATAGTCACCTTGATATCAGTCTCTTTGGTGGTGCGTATGACCGTCGCAATACGGTTTTTACTCAGTAGCTTATCGGCAATATCATCCCAGGTAAGATTTTGTGGGTGGTACTGTAATCCTTGGATCCCCATTGCATCTGCGAGGCCCATATCTGTCTCACGATCACCAATAACGGCTGACTGGGTAAAATCGATACGGCCTGTTGTCAGGTACGTTTTAACAAGGCCAAGCTTAGGTTTGCGGCAGCTGCAGTTTTCATCATTGAAATGTGGGCAAATAAGCACGTCGTCAAACTTCACGCCTTGGCTGCTCAAAATTTGCATCATCATGTCTTGCGGCGCATCAAAATCATCTTTAGGAAAAGACGGAGTGCCTAGGCCATCTTGGTTGCTGACCATGACAAGACGATAGCCTGCTTTTTGTAGCTTCAATAATGCAGGAATGACATTGGGCTCAAAAACTAACTTTGCCAAGCTATCGACTTGCTTGTCTGTGATTGGCTCTTCGATAATAGTGCCGTCACGGTCGATAAAGAGTATTTTCTGTTTCATAGCGGTGATACCTTTCAGATTTTTAGATTGAATGGCTTAACCTAGGGTCGAACCATTATCATTGTTATTCTTGTTAATTCGACGCTGAAAACAGGCTAATTAAATAATCTGTTTGCGACCGGTTTGAGAAACTAAAGCGAATCGAGTCGGCTAAACGGCTATCGCTGTAACTTCTGGCGATGACGCCAGCTTGAGTCAATTTTTGTTGCACGGTCGTTTTATCGCTAAATTGGGCCAATACGTAGTTGCCATGTGCATTCACTACTGTCGCACCATAGGCTTGTAAAGCGTGTGCTAACCGCAAGCCTTGCTGGCTCATGTCGTCAACTTGGCTTTGCATCGTCAGTAACCCTTGCGGGCTGAGTGCTTTTACCGCTAAATCACTCACGGGGAGCGGCACCGGGTAGGGGGCGATCACTCGCATGCACATATCAATAATGTCAGGATTTGCCAGTAAAAATCCACAACGGGCGCCCGCTAACGCAAATGCTTTTGACAAGGTACGCAGTACCACTAGGTTGGCTCTACTTTCAACAAGATCAGCTACCGAATACTCGGGGCTAAACTCAATATACGCTTCATCGACGACAATGATCCGCTCAGGGTTACTGTCAATCACCTTGATAAGTTCGGCTTTAGCGATAACGCTGCCGGTTGGATTATTCGGGTTGCAGATAAACACAATTTTGGTGTTTGCGTTATAGGCACAGTCGTCGAGTTGAGAGGCATAGTCACTTGGCAGCTGGAAATCATCAGTCAATTGCAGCGCGGTTACGGCGACATTGGCGGTCTTTGCACTGATGGCATACATGCCATAAGTAGGGCCGAAAGTTGCAATCGCATCTTGTGCTGGAGTACAAAAAGTACGAATGAGGATTTCAATCGCTTCATCTGCGCCGCGTCCCGTTAATATGCAATTATTAGCAACACCACTATAGCGGCTATAAGCGTCTATCAATGCAGAGGGTTGGCACTCTGGATAGCGGTTTACGCCTTCTAAACTGCTGTTATTAAACGGTGATTCATTGGCGTTGATCCAGATATCTCCTTGACCACCGATACGCCGCGCAGATTGATAGATTTGTAGATCTAACAGTTCTGGTCTGGCTAGGCGCTGGGCAAGGTTTTTTGCAGTTGTCATCACGCCTCCAGAGCTTGGTTGTTGATTGCGGCAATACGCAGCGCAACCGCATTTTTATGAGCATCGAGCTGCTCTGCTGCGGCCAATATCATCACGGTATCGCTTAAAGAGACTAAGCCTGCAGGGGTCAGTTCTTGTACCGTAAATCGGCGGCTAAAATCCGCTAAAGACAAGCTTGAAACCGTTTTGCTGTAGCCGTATGTGGGTAATACGTGATTAGTACCACTGGCATAATCCCCCACAGATTCTGGAGTATAAGGCCCTAGGAAAACTGATCCAGCAGCGCGGATGTTGACCAGAATATCTCTGGGTTGTGCCGTTTGAATGATTAAGTGCTCTGGTCCATAACGATTTGACACCGCTGCAGCTTCTATCATGTTGCTCACCAGCAATGTGCGGCTGCAACCGAGCGCCGTTTTAGCCACCTCTGAGCGAGAAAGTAGCGCGAGTTGCTGGGTTAATGCCTGATTAACCTGGTCTGCAAGTATGCTTGAGTCGGTAACGAGCATGACTTGGGAGTCAGGGCCGTGTTCTGCTTGCGATAACAGATCGGCAGCAACGAATTCGGCATTGGCGTCAGCATCTGCAATCACCAATACTTCTGATGGACCCGCAGGCATATCGATACTGACCGTTGCACGACTATCTTGACTGACTGCGCGTTTAGCTTCAGTGACAAAACGGTTACCGGGGCCAAAAATCTTGTCGACTTGCGGCACAGATTCAGTGCCAAATGCTAACGCGGCAATCGCTTGAGCGCCGCCAACTTGATAGATTTCGGTAATACCACAAGCATTGGCAGCATAGATAATGGCGTCGTTGATCGGCGGTGGGCTGACCAAAACTCGCTTGGCACAGCCGGCGATTTTTGCGGGCAGTGCTAGCATGAGTACCGTTGAAATTAACGGCGCTGTGCCCCCTGGAATATAGAGTCCGACCTTCTCAATTGGCTCAGTTCTCAGCTCACAACGCACCCCTGGCTGAGTTTCAATATCAACCTTGGTTGAGATCTGCGCTTGATGAAAAGCCTTGATATTACCTTTGGCCTGCGCAATCGCCTGTTTAAGTTGTTCGGGCACTGCAGCGCAGGCGTTGGCTATTTCATCTTTTGACAGTTTAAGTTGGTCAATATTGACGTTATCAAACTGCTTATTGAAACGACGCAATGCCTGATCGCCATCATTAACGACCGCTTCAATAATCGTCGCAACGCTTTGCTCTAGATTTGCATCACCAATTAAAGGCGATCTTAACAGTGCTGCTTGTTTTGCGCTGGGCGTTAGCGTTTGCCAATTGAGGATGTCCATCAGCTTACCCCATCATTTTTTCGATAGGCATAACAAGAATTGAGCTGGCACCTAACTGTGTTAGCTCTTCCATGGTGTCCCAGAAGAGATCTTCTGTGCTGACAGCGTGAATGGCGACGCGATTACTATCATCTTTTAGTGGCAATATGGTTGGGTTTTCTGCGCCAGGAAGTAGCGCTACAATTTGTTCTAGTGTTTCGGTCGGTGCGTGTAGCAGGATATATTTGCTCTCTTTAGCACGGACGACACCATTAATACGCGACAGTATTTTATTGATCAGCGCTTGCTTATCATCTGGCTGGCTTTTTGTTGACTGAATGAGACACGCCATTGACTGATAGATGACATCAGTTTCGTATAATCCATTGGCTTCCAATGTTGCGCCCGTTGATACGAGGTCACATATTGCGTCAGACAATCCAGCTCGGGGCGCCACTTCAACCGAGCCCTTTAGCATACAGTCATTATAGGTAATGCCTTTTTCCTGCATGAAGCGACGAAGTATGTTGGGATAAGATGTTGCAATGCGCAGGCCTTCCAGTGAGTTAGCATCTTGGTAGCTAAACTCGTTAGGAACAGCGAGTGATAAACGGCAAGCACCAAAATCAAGCTGACGTAATTTGATACATTCTGCTGGCTTTCCTAAGGTTTGACGCTCAATTTGCTCCTCTTCTAATACATTTTCGCCAATAAAGCCTAAATCTACCACGCCGTCCATCACTAGGCCTGGAATATCATCATCTCGAACTCGTAGCAGATCGATTGGCATGTTGTCAGCGTGGGCGATGAGTCGCTGTTCATTGATATTGAATTTAACGCCACAGCTTTTTAATAATTTCAGCGACTCTTTCGATAAACGACCTGACTTTTGGATGGCTATTCTTAATCTATTTGACTCTGACATGGTGACTTCCTTTAAGTTGATTCAAAAATTTTTATAAAACAATCTGTTAATCTGAAACCAAAAAACCCCTGGAATTCCTTCCAGGGGTTTTTGATTTTTCTTGAATCAACCGCCAGAAGGAATGAGTCCTTCGGCAGTGAGCTTCCGAAGGCTACCGCATATGGTGGTGATGATGGATAGCGTTCGTAAGCTGTGTCATATTCTTATCTCAATAATGTAATAAACGTTTGGGTCTGATGACCGTAATATCTGCTAGCTGAAGAAGATTTTCAATCTGCGATGCATTTAAATTAATCAGTTTCATCACTGATTGCAACTACTATTTTGGCATATGAGTAATGTTCATCTAAATGTCACTTTTTTAGCACTCAGATAAATGCGCTGCTGTCTGTTTTGATGACAAGACAGTTATAGCTAACTATTTCGGCGGGTATAATTCTTTTTTGAGGCGTTGCATATAGGCTAGGGTATTTAACCAAAAAGCGGCTTACGTTACACTTCACCGATTTTTATTTTTAATGGCAATAATGTTGGACTCTATGACAACTAAGTACGGTGGCTTTTGAGCGTTAAATTGACACAGCAAGTCGCGGCGACTTTTTCTGCTGACGGCGCGCTGGCAAAAGCCATTAAAGGGTTTAGTCGCCGCGAAGTGCAGCAACAGATGGCTGAAGCGGTCAGTGAGTCGATAAGCAGTCGCGATAATTTAGTCGTTGAAGCGGGCACTGGAGTCGGTAAAACGTTTGCCTACCTCATTCCTGCGCTGCTGAGCAGTAAGCAGATCATCGTGAGTACGGGCAGTAAAAATCTGCAAGAGCAGCTGTTTTATAAAGATCTTCCGGCATTACTGTTGATGCTAGGCCTCACGCCTAAAGTGGCGCTACTTAAAGGCCGCAATAACTATTTATGTCAGCATCTTATGGAGACAGAGTTATCGGGTGCAAGCTCGATGGATACTCAAATTCTTGATGATTTACTGAGGATCAATCAATGGGCAGGACGGACCATTGACGGCGACCTTGGCGGCTTAACGTCGGTTTCTGAAAACTCAGCGGCATTGCCATTGATTAATAGTGCAAAAGAGACCTGTATTGGTCAGCGTTGCGACCATTATGATGTCTGTTTTACCCGCAAAGCACGTAATCGTGCGATGGATGCGCGGATCATTGTGGTGAATCATCACCTGTTCTTGGCTGATAGGATCATAAAAGAAACTGGCTTTGCAGAGTTACTGCCTGACTCTGATGTGGTTATTTTTGACGAAGCCCATTTACTCCCCGATATCGCCGTCAACTATTTTGGTCAGCAGTGCTCAACTCGGCAAATTGCTGAACTGCTTGAACGTTTCGCCGATATTTATCGTACTGAATTACGCGATGCAAAGCAGATCGAGCTATTAAGCGCACGTTGTTTAACGCTGTTAAATGAATGGCATCAGGCACTCTTTGCCACTGGAGACACTGATTGGCGCCGAATGCTGAGCAATAAAGCCTTGTCAGTCCTGTCTTGGTCGCTGCTAAAAGAGCTAAATGCACTGCAAGCCTTATTACAAGGACACGTTGGCCGCAGTGATAATTTGGATGATGCGCTTGAAAAACTTGATGCTAATACGGCAAAGTTACAGCTATTTTTTCTGTGTGAGAACAATCAAGCGGCGTACAGTATTGATTATGGTCATCGTTATCTCATGCTTAGGATCGCGCCCATTGATGTCGCCAAGGAGTGTAAAAAGCTGTTTGATGAGAATATCGCGTGGATCTTTACGTCGGCAACCTTACAGATAAATCAAGACTTAAGCCTGTTTACCAAGCAACTAGGCATCGGTAAGTGCAAGGAGCTGTTACTACAAAGCCCATTTGATTACGCCAACAATGCGTTGTTTTGCGTCCCTCGGCATCTTGCCAGCGTCAGTAACCATAATGCGATCCTACCGCAATTTGTCGATGTATGCATTAGAGCGATTGAAGCAGCAAAAGGTCGCACCTTTATCTTATTCACCAGCCATCGAATGCTTAAGCTGGTGGCTATCGAGTTACAACGGCGGGTGTCTTACCCATTGCTGGTACAAGGACAAGCGAACAAGCAAAGCCTATTAAAAAAGTATCGTCAATTGGGCAATGCAGTATTACTTGGTACGGGGGCATTTTGGGAGGGAGTTGATGTTAGAGGCAAGCTGCTTAGCTGCGTGATCATCGACAAATTACCCTTTGTGTCACCGGAAGATAATCTCTATCGTGCCCGTAGTGAGAGTATTTCACGTGAAGGTAAAGACCCCTTTACCGAGATCTCACTGCCGCAAGCGGTTATCTCTCTCAATCAGGGGGTTGGCCGATTAATTCGCGATGAAAAAGATCGCGGTGTACTTATTTTATGTGATAACCGCATTGTTAATCGACCTTATGGGCAAGCATTTCTAAACTCGCTACCGCCAATGGCTAGAACGCGAGAGCTGGACAATGCGGTACAATTTCTACAACAGATTAAGTAGCCGAAAGAAGAGCTTAGGTTATGAGTATAATAATCAGATAGATTAATATCATGAGTAGCAGCGCCAATAAGCAACGTCTGCGATATAACAGGCCGTCTGGGTTGAGTAAACTTGGAAAGAGTAAAAAATTCATAGGATTAAACAACGTTTTATAGCTGAACATTGACACGCCTTCCAGTCTTCCTCGATACAGCATTTTTGAAAAATAGTACATAAATCGAAACAGCAATAGCGGAAAACTAATGTAAATAAACAGGGTTAAGCTCAACTCGAAGCTTATCTCTAGCTCCTCTAGCGTTAGCATTAAGCCTTTACGCAAAGCTTCATCAAGACTAGTTGAAAAGTAAAGCAGCATTACTATCGTCACAACAGCGCTAAAGGCTATGAATAATAATGAGTAGCGAAATAGTCTGAACCAATCGACGTTGATCTGGCGCATATATCCCCCCCAAATAAAGCAAGCCGTTGATGGCGATGAAAACAAAAAGTACATTATATAAATCTAGCCTATTAAGGGTGTATAGATAACAATCTTTCATCCATAGAGAGAAGGATGATTGAAACTTAACCATATCGATCTTGCTGATCGCTATCGTGTCATGTTTAGGAATACCGTTCTTAAAAGGGACAAATTGACGCAGTCAATCCAATCGCTCGTGTGTGAAGTCCTCAATGTCCTCCCAACCTTGGCTACCTGCGATCACTGCACTGATCAAGAAATAGAATATCAAAGAGCATATGTCCCACTTTAGCCTTGCTGGCGAGGGTCATCGATATTTGAAAAGTACTGGAAGAGCGGTATTTGCGACATGTGACCTTATACTTCTTACCATAAAGAAGTATAAGGTCACAAACTTAAGTCAAGGTAAAACTTCGTGATCTTACCCTGACTTCAAGCCTTTGTTTTGATTAACGTGATTTAAATTTTCGCGGAGTGACCTGCGAAATTATTGCGCTTGGTATTGGCAGTATTTCTTGTCGAATACTAAGTGTTTTTCATTTTAACAACTATCCCTCACTTAATGATGGCGTTGAATAAAATGATTTATTTTCATTCTGAGAAACCGTCTAAATATTAAGGTCTTGTAAAACAGTGATTTAACTTTGGCTGGTTGATATTAGTGTAATAAGTCTATAACATAATGGTTAGATCACTAATCATTAGAGGTAGAATTAAATGCAAGGCGAAATCCGTTCATGCGACAGCCCCAGTTATCTGCAAAAATTTACAACACGTTCAGTTGAAATAGCAAAACATACAGTGGGATTACTATGTTTATGGTTAATTCTTAGTACTTATATTTTTTATCCGCTAACAAAAATCATTAAGGCGTCTAAGTAATGGAATATACCTATCTTTCATTAGGGATTTATTTTGTACTCATGTTAGGTATCGGTATCTATGCCGCTAAAACATCTACTTCAAATCTTTCCGAATATATGTTGGGTGGCAGACAAGTGAGTCCTCAAGTGACTGCATTATCTGCAGGTGCATCTGATATGAGTGGTTGGATGCTAATGGGTTTACCCGGCGCCATTTTTGTTTCAGGTTTTGATACTATTTGGGTTGCACTAGGCTTAGTGGTTGGCGCATGGGCAAACTACAAACTTGTTGCGCCTAAATTGCGTTTGTACACAGAAACAACCAATGACTCTTTAACTCTGCCAGATTTTTTTGGTAAACGGTTCGATAAAGAAAATGGCGTTATTCGTCTGATTTCAGCTGTCGTCATCATCATATTTTTCACCTTATATACCTCTGCAGGTCTTGTCGGTGGTGGTAAGTTATTTGAAACCGCGTTTGCAATGAACTATCAAACCGGTGTGGTGATTACCATGCTGGTGGTGGTTGCTTATACCTTGATGGGGGGCTTTTTAGCCGTAAGCATGACTGACTTTGTACAAGGTGTGATTATGTTTATCGCACTCATTTTAGTCCCTGCTGTTGCTTACACGAATTTTGATAGTCCATCAAGTATGATGAGCTATTCTCTTGAGACGATTCCTTCCTTTAGTGAAAGCTTATCTGATTTAACCATGGTTTCTTTACTGTCTAGCTTGGCATGGGGACTTGGCTATTTTGGTCAGCCTCATATTATTGTTAGGTTTATGGCCATAGACTCAGTTAAAAATATTAAAAAAGCTCGACGTATCGGTATGAGTTGGATGATAGTCACCATCATTGGCGCATTAGCGACAGGCTTGACGGGGGTGGCTTATACTCGAAAATTTGAAGTTACACTCGCCGATCCTGAAACTATTTTTATTTTCTTTTCTGAAGTGTTGTTTCATCCTTTAATTGGTGGCTTTTTACTAGCGGCAATTTTAGCAGCGGTGATGAGTACAATTTCATCGCAATTGCTGGTTTCTTCAAGTTCACTAACAGAAGATATCTATCGTGCCTACAGCAAAAAAGCAGTATCCGATAAAACGGCAGTGAATATTGGCCGACTTTGCGTATTTGGTGTTGCTGTTGTGGCCTCTTTTATCGCAATGAATCCATCGAGTAGCATTTTATCTATCGTAAGTAATGCTTGGGCCGGATTTGGGGCAGCATTTGGGCCACTGATTTTATTCAGTTTGTTATGGCAAAAAGTAACCTACGAAGGTGCATTAGCCGGCATTATTACTGGTACAGTTACGGTTCTATTTTGGATTTTTGCCCCCGTGTTGGCCAATGGCGAAACCTTAAGCAGTGTGATTTATGAAATGCTGCCAGGTTTTATCATTAGTGCTGTATCGATTTGGTTAGTGAGTTTAATGACCAAAGCACCATCTGCTGAAGTTCAAAAAACATTTAAAGATGTTAATCATCAATTAATTCAACAATTATCATAAGGTCTACTCATGTCTATTAAATCCAATCAACGATTGGTGATAAAGGTGGGTAGTGCGTTAATTGCCCCTGAAAACAATGGTTGTAGTTCGCATCACCTGCTGAGTATTGCGCAATTTATACTTCGTTGTCGTAAGCAGGGTAAGCAAGTTATTTTGGTTTCTTCAGGTTCAGTTGCTGCTGGTCGTCAATGGATTGATATTAAATCACCGTCAATCGCTCTAAAAAAGGCAATGGCTGCAGCCGGACAAACCAATATGATGGCAGTATGGGATAAGTTATTTGATTTCCCCACCGCGCAAATTCTTCTTACCAATGCAGACTTATGTAATAAAGAGCGCTATGCCAGCATTAAAGAAACCATCGAATCCTTATTGGATCATGGGGTATTACCTATCGTAAATGAAAACGATACGGTGACTTCTGAAGAGTTAAAAGTCGGTGATAACGATAATCTCGCTGCTATGGTTGCTGCATCGACGGGGGCTGATGGCTTAATCCTTTGTACCGACGTTGATGGGTTGTTTGATAAAAATCCCCAGCAACATGCTGATGCTAAATTAATTAAAACCATTGATGTGATTGATGAGTCAATTTATCAAATGGCGGGCGGCGCAACCAGCTCAATGGGCACTGGCGGCATGAAAACCAAAATAGAAGCGGCTGAAAAAGCAGTTGCCCATGGCATTGATACTTACATTGTTAATGGCTTCAATCATCAAGCCTTTAGCGCCTTGTTGCAAGATGAAAACCCAGGTTCGCATTTTGTGTCTTGTAAAACCCCCATGTCACCAGAGCAACATTGGATGACCCACACTGTGCGCGAACGAGGTGAGGTGGTTATTGAAGATCAACATGCGGCGCTAAGCCAGCATGATGATGTTATCACCAGTGCCAGCATTCTTTCGGTAAAAGGGGAGTTTGCAGTGGGGGATACCATTTTGCTCCGCACCTATGACGGCTCACAAGTGGCGAAAGCGACGTCTAATTACAGCAGTTGTTTGCTTAACTATCTCATGCAGCAAGCTGATAGCAGTATAACTTCAGGTAGTCAGCCACAAAACAATTCAATCATTTCACAAATAAATTTAGCCGTTTTGGAGAGAGCATGAGTTTAATCTCAACATTATCAGCCAATGCAAATCGCGCCGCACGGGCATTATTGCAACTGAATGAAGCAACGAAAAATACTATTTTACAACAGATGGCTGATGAGATTAGAAACAATCAAGCAGCCATTATCGAAGCGAATAACATTGATTTATTACAGGCTAAAGAGCACCAGTTAGCCGATTCGATGATCGACAGACTGACCCTCAATGCTGAGCGAATTGAAGCCATGGCCGAAGGCATTGAAACCATTGCCCATTTACCTGATCCCGTGGGTCAAATTCGCGACATGGGCACTCGACCAAACGGCATTAAAATTAGCAAAATGAGAATACCTTTGGGCGTGGTATGCATGATTTATGAGGCGCGCCCCAATGTCACCGCTGATGCGGGGGCATTATGTTTTAAATCAGGCAATGCAGTCATTTTACGTGGCGGTAAAGAAGCCCTAGGATCCAGTAAAGCCATTGCTGCTGTATTACATAAAGTATTAGCTAAATTCAATTTACCAGAAGCCTTGATTACTGTTATTCCGAATGCTGATAGAGCCTTACTGATGGATTTAATGCAGCAAAGAGAATACATCAATGTGATTATTCCTCGTGGCGGTGAAGGACTGATTAATTTTGTTACTGACAATAGTAAAATCCCAGTGATTCAACACTTTAAAGGTGTTTGTCATTTATACGTTGATAAAGAAGCGGATTTTAAAAAAGCATTAGATTTATTACTTAATGGTAAAACCCAGCGAACAGGAGTGTGTAATGCATTAGAGGGTCTGATTGTGCATAAAGCCATCCTTAATGATTTTATGCCTTTAGTTGCCAAAGCGCTTAAGTTACATGATGTCCGCATCAATGCGTGTCAGCAAAGTCTTACATTTTTTGAGTCGGCAAATTTACTTAATGATGCAGATTTTGGCCAGGAATATTTAAGCTTAGAAATTGCCATAAAAGTGGTTGATGAAATGGAAGGAGCGTTAGAGCATATTCATCGCTTTGGCAGCCATCATACAGAAGTGATTTGTACTGAGAACAGACAACGAGCACTGAAGTTTCAACAATGTGTAGACGCTTCTGTGGTGATGGTAAATACCTCTTCACGTTTTTCAGATGGTAGTGAGCTTGGTTTAGGTGCTGAAATTGGTATCGCAACCACAAAATTACATGCTTATGGCCCCATGGGATTAGAGTCTTTAACCGCAGAAAAATATCTGGTTGAGGGGAATGGCCAAATCAGAACTTAGCTCTTTAGGTGTTAGTTCTTTAGGTTTTAGTACTTAGGCCGGCATGCCGTGATGTTTTACCCACTACAGTAATTATTGGTGCCAGCCATCGGGTCCGCTGGCGGGCATTCTATAGGCGATATCCACGGTTATTGCCCGCTGACTAATACACATATAATCAGGTGATTTAATATCGATTACCATCAGCCAAGATGAGCTTAACTAATTTGTTGGCATCTGCAATTGTTTTAGATTGAGCAGCTAATACAAATGTTTGAGCTTCAGGTTGCAGGGCGAATGCTTGTGGGGATTGAGATTGTAAGGCTTGAGTTGCATAAAAAGATCCTGCCGCTTGTACTGATGGCATCAGCCCAAATTGTAGTAGTCCAAATAGCAGTAAAACAGCCAGTAACGCGGGTTTGAATGATAATGATGGCATGGCTGTGTTAGTCACTTCTGTAGAGAAGTGACATCCTCTCTATATTGTTATTCTTATTAGGCCGATTCCATAGTCAGTTCGGGTTTATAGGTCAAAATCAATTTCTAGATCAGATAGCATTTACTGCTTACTTAGCTTGTGTATTTATGGGCTGACTTATCGAATTACTAAGCTTCAACTCATTGTTTAATGCAACCATTGTTTGAATAGCAAAAAGCCTAGAGCAAGGCTCTAGGCTTTATTGGTTTGACCTTACTTATTAAGGTCGCACTGAGATCATCTTCCTAAGACTTTATCTACGCTGTAGCGTCTGTTTTCGCAGGGTTACTTTGGTCTGTCACTTCAATGTCTTGTCTATGGTCTTGTGCCAAGAAGGTATAAACCGTTGGCAATACAAACAATGTAAACAAGGTACCAATTGACATACCGACGGTGATCACCAAACCAATGGCAAAACGACTTTCTGCGCCAGCGCCAACAGCAACTAACAAAGGTACTACACCAATGACCATGGCGGCAGTTGTCATCAATACTGGTCTGAGTCGCACTGCAGCAGCTTTAACGGCAGCTTCGCGTTTACTGTAACCATTTTCAGCTTGAAGTTGGTTAGCAAACTCAACAATCAAGATCCCGTGCTTACTGATGAGGCCGATTAAGGTAACCAGACCGACCTCAGTATAGATATTTAAGGTATCAAGACCTAAGTACAATGGGATCATGGCACCAAAAATAGACAGTGGCACACTGGTCAATACGACAAGTGGGTCACGAAAACTTTCAAACTGCGCCGCTAATACTAAGTAAATAATAATAATAGCTAAGAAGAATGTCGCTATTAGTGATGAACCTTCTTCTAAGAACTGACGCAGCTGCCCAGAAGCATCGGTGCTATACGACTTAGGTAATATTTGCTCTGCAGCTTCAGCCATCACGGTATAGGCTTCACCAATACTGACTCCAGGCATCATTTTAGCTTCAATCATCGCGCTGTTTAGTTGCTGGAACTGATCAACCGCTGATGGTTGAACACTCTTGGTAATGGTGACTAATGACGCTAATGGCACCATCTGTTCATTTGCTGATTTGACGTAGTACTGCGTTAAGTCTTTTGCAATTCGGCGGTCATCTTGTGGTACTTGAGTAATGACCTGATAGCTGCGTTCGTTCAAGGCAAAGTAGTTGACGAAACCTTCACTTAAATAACGTGATAACACTAAACCAATTTGTTGCGTATCAACATTCATTAATGCGGCTTTGTCGCGATCAATACTGACCTCAATCTGTGGCTTACTAAAGTCTAAATCATTCTGAACATAGATGAACTTTCCGCTCTTGATTGCGTAATCTTTCATTTTTTCAGCGTACTTATAAAGATCTTTATAGGTACCCGTCGGTGTTTTTAAGATCATTTGAAACGGCAAACCTTGCGCTGTACCCGGTAAATCTGGTGGCGAGAAAGTATAAACTTGCAGGCCTGGAATGGTCTTAATGTCACTTTGGAAACGGGTCATGATATCTTTGGCTGAGGCATCACGCTCACTCCAGTCTTTGAGTACTGCAAGGCCAAAGAATGTTTGGTCATTTTGGTAACCATTCACCATCATATCCATATCTTTTTCTGGATACGTATCAACAAGCTGCGTTAATGGTTGGGTAAAGTGGTTCAAGTAATTGGTATTAGAGGTTGTTGGACCTTTACCCATCATGATCATCACGCCTTGATCTTCCTGTGGCGCAAGCTCTGAAGCGGTATGAGTAAACATAAATACCAATGCTATCAAAATGGTTGCGGCAAATGGCCATACCAACTTACGGTTATCGATGACGACATTCAGCATTCGAGTGTAATGTTGAGTGACAACTTCAATAACGCCATCAATCTTTTTAACCAGCTTTCCTTCAAGCGTCTTTTGCGATAATACTTTTGAACACATCATCGGCGTTAAAGTCAGTGCTAAAAATCCTGAGATAAGCACGGCACCTACAAGGGTAAATGCAAACTCGGTAAACAACTTACCGGTCAAGCCGCCCATGAAACCAATTGGGGCATACACTGCAGCCAAGGTAATTGTCATAGCGAATACTGGGCCTGCTATTTCACGGGCACTAATAATGGCTGCTTTGACAGGGTCTGTACCATCTTCCAAGTGACGGAAGGTGTTTTCAACCACAACAATGGCATCATCAACAACCAATGAAATGGCTAATACCATTGCCAATAGCGTTAAAATGTTAATACTAAAGCCCATCGCGAGCATAAAAAACATCGAGCCAATAAGAGATAGTGGGATCGTCACCAATGGGATCATCATTGCACGCATTGAACCTAGGAATGCGAAGATGACAATAACCACGATAAGCGCGGCTTCCATCAGTGTTTTTGCCACCTCATCTATCGAAGTCTGAATATATTTGGTTGAGTCATAAACGACATCCGCTTTCATTCCAGCTGGCAAACTATCAATAATACTCGGTAAAACAGTATAAACATCGGCAGCCACAGTCAGTGGATTTGAGTTTGATGTGTTGCTTATGGCAGTTAGCACGGCTGGCTTACCATTAAAGTTAACCACTGAATCATAACTATTGGCACCTAGCTCTACTGTTGCAACATCTTCCATATGGATCAGGCGACCATCACTCGCTTTTAATGCTATGTGCTTAAATTCAGCGACAGACGATGCGTCAGTATGCGCATTAATATCGACTTCTATAAACTGGTCTTTCACTTTACCTGCAGCACTTACCGCATTGTTGCCTTTAATAGCATTCTGTACATCAGCAGCTGTGATCCCAAAGGCAGCCATTTTGGTTGGATTTAACCAAATTCGCATCGCAAAATCACGCTGACCTAGGATATCTGTTTTTGATACGCCACTGACGGTTGAGATAGTCGGCTTAACGACACGGCTAATGTAATCAGAGATCTGCTCGGTCGCTAATGTGTCACTGGAAAATGACAAATAAAGGATCGGTGATTGTGACGTCGATTTTAAAATACTAGGATCTAACACTCCTGCAGGCAGACGGTACTTAACTTGTTGTACCAATGACAGTATCTCTGTTAGTGCTTTATCTGACGGGTAATCTAGTTTTAAATATACTGTGATAAGTGATTTGCCCAAGCTACTGTCTGAAGTCATATAGTCAATACCTGCCGTTTGCGCTATTTGCGCTTGCAAGGGTTGAGTTACATAACCTTGAACACTGGACGCACTGGCTCCTGGATATTGAGTGGTAATGGTAATAACACCCGTTTCTAGCTCTGGGTATTGTCTTACTTGCATCATGCCAAAGGCTTTAAGGCCTAACACCAACAACATGAGGCTGAGTACTGTTGCCAGAACAGGACGTTTAATAAATATATCGGTAAAGTTCATCTGATTATTTCTCGCCTTGGCTAGCTGCTTTTGAAACAGTTTGAGTAAATGGACGGCTGTTGTTTACTAGTACCTGCGCTCCATCTTTTAAAGACTGTGTATTGGATGTAATGACTTGTTCTCCGGCTTTTAGTCCTGATGTCACACCGACTAGACCGTTTCGTTCGCCACCGGTTGTTACTGATCGTCGCTCAACCTTGTATTCAAATAATTTATCATTCTCTTTACTGACGATTTTCGAGCCCGCTTTTAATACATATACCGCATCACCATAAAGTGAATAAGTCACCGCGATATTGGGTACTGGGATGACAGCTATCTCAATTGCAGTATCAATACTGGCTTCGATATACATACCTGAGATAAATGAAACCTTCTTGGTATTCTCGCTCTGATCTACTTTTGCACGGATATCCAAGTTATGTGATTGGCTATCGACTGAAGGTTGGATAGCCGAAATGCGAGCCACGAAATTCTGACCTTTATAGGTATCGGTGGTGAAGGTCACTGTTTGACCCAAAGCAACATTGGCGAGCTGTATTTCAGGTATTGAAAAGTCGATATATTGCTCGTCCAAATTTTGTAGCTCGACCACGGTCGTTCCTGGCTGAATAAAGTCTCCTTTATTCACTTGTCTAATGCCGACTCGGCCAGAGAATGGTGCTTTAACCTGCATAAAATCTATTTGCGTTTTAATATATTCGACGTCTGCTTGGCTTGTTGCTAGCGTTGCTGCAGCAGTATCAACGGAATCTTGCGATGTGCTGTGAGTTTTTAGTAGTTTTAATTGACGCTTATATTCTATTTGCGATAATTTTAAATTAGCAATGCTTGTTTTTGCATTAGCTTGTAATAGTCGGTCGTCTAATTGAAGTAACACGCTACCTTGCTTTACTATATCGCCAGAGCTAAAGGATATACTGCGTATTTGCCCTGATAGTTGCGGAGTAATATTAACTTGTTGGTCAGCTGTAATATGACCTACTGCAGCAATAGTTTGCTTCCAGTCATTACTTTTTACAGTAAAAGAGGTTGCCGCAGCTGGAGCTGGCTTGTAGGCTGCTAGTTTAGTTTTAATCATATGTTGTTTAAATGAGTTAAAACCAAATACAACAACAATAATAGTGAGCATAGATGCTGTACTGATAAGGGTAGCTTTCTTAGACATTTTGTTCTCGCTTATATAAAGGGTGTCGATAACACATCTATAGTTCAATAGACTCATAACTTGACGCTAGGTTAACGTTGTTATCAGATAAAGAAATAAGCAAAAAATAACGGTTTCATAAACGATATATTGAATGATTATTGGCAATGTGAAATCTATCTAAAGAAAAACGTTACTGGATCAAATTAATGATGGTGACACCAGTTTAAATCCATTCTTTACAATGGCTTGATATATAAATTTCAAGTTTTATGTATTGTTTATACTTGCTTGATGTATCGTACGTTCAATAGCCTAAAATTCTTCCTAAGCTAACAAGGGTTAGTTATTCACTTTTAGGAACTACCATGAAGACACTTATTAATAACGCTAGTATTATTAGTCACAAATCTATCCGTGCAGCATCAATTGTTATGCTCGCTTTCGTCTCTTTATCTTCATCAGCTGCAAGTGTCGATAACAACAAACATGATATCAGTATATTTAATAAAGAGATGGATCAGCTTGAACAAGTAGAAATCAATGGCAATATTTACGTAGCTACCGTTTCTAATTCTTTTGAAGACATTACCGAAACTATCGAATACATGTCTGAATATACATTAATCAAGAGGGTGACTGATAGAAAAGCAGTTGAAATGGGACTGTACGAAACTAAGTCTTATTATATTTACAGTGTTAATGGATTGAAAGGCTTAACCGACAATGTTGAAAAGCATCTGAATGATAATGAGCCCGCTTACTTTTCAACAACACTGTTAAAAGGTGATAAATACTATAATGGTTTTAGTGAGTACATAGCCAAAGTGACTGAATATAGTCTTTAACTCGTATAGTCATTGTTATCTCTTCAGCGTAATTGAATTTAATTACAACTTGCTCATTTAAATTTAAGTGGAATATTTTATGAAAAAGACCATCGTGCTTACCTTATTACTTGTTTCTTTTAGCTCATCTAGTTTTGCATCATGTCGCTGGGTCAATGGTAGTCGTTATTGTGGCAACAGCAACACCGTTGTGGTTAATAAACACCATAGCGTAGTGGTAACGCCAGGTTATCAAGCCAATCCATGGGCCGCCTTTGGCGCCGTAGTCGGTGCTGCTATTATTATTGACGCTGCAACAGGGCAACCCAAAGTTGAGGGCAAACAGTCCATTGTAGTTGAAACTAAGTTGATTGAAGCGGGCAAGGTGGATGTCGTTGATAAAGGCAACGAAGTGGTCTTTATCAAAGGTATTGGTTAGCAAATAACGCTATAGAGTCTTACTCTGTGTATTGAGTCCCCTAAGCTGGTTCAGTTCTATATGAAGTAGCGCAGGGGTTAGGCTAGGTTGTTGATATTTCCTCAAAACAGCCTAATATAATCCTATAGAGAGAATACGTTAGGACGCTTAATGGTAAAGCAAAGTTATAGGATCGATAATTGGTTTTTTATTCCTCATGAAAACAAACTTATCCTCGATGAGCAGGAGATCTTAATCGATAACCGCTTATCAAATTTATTGCTTTTTCTGTGTCATCACCCTAAAACCACTCTTAGTCGTGACGAAATAATCAATCACGTCTGGAAAGGTTCAATTCTTACTGATCAAGTGATCACTCAAGCCATATTCGAATTACGAAAAATACTTAAAACGAATAACCTCCATCTTCAGGGCTATATCATTACAGTACCGAAAAGAGGTTATAAGCTCGATATTGACGTCGAAACTATTTCTGCGCCATTTAAGCCATTATTAGCATTACAAGAGACAGCAAGCGGTACAACGACGGGATCTGTAGCCTCAGATGCTGTTGCGACGGCTTTGCCATTGCAAGCAGCATCAATTGAAGCTGAAACAAACGACGCAATAGCAACGCAGATGAAGCTTGGTAAAGATAAAAAATTTGAGTTTAGACTGTCAACCATTGTCGCCTCTGTCGGGGGCGTTATTGGATTAACTGCTGCTTTGGTTTTTTATCTTAGCCCGTCAATGGTTAAGCCTGTGCCTACTCAGACAAGTCAATATATTGCGTTAGAGCCACGATTTATTCAGGCATCAATCGATAATCAACTTGTAAATGCTAACTTGCAGAACGGTATTATATTTAAGGTCATTGAATACCTTAAATATAATGTTAATTATCGTGTTTCCTTTAACGCTCAAGATGAAGCGATGGCGGCAAAAGTGGTGTCTTTTATCGTCACTAATGAAAATGGAATTGACTATGTTAACGTCGAATATCTTAATAAAATCTCCAATTATCAGCATTTAGATAGAAAGTACCCTATCAGTGAAAATCATTTAAAACACAGTATTAAGGTTATGTTAGACGATATTTTAGATGCATTTAATATCGATATTGCTAATGCGGATATTGACCAAGTGCTGGCTGCAATGCCCAATGATCCACAAGCATTAGCTTACTCGCTAGAAGCCATTGGCGCATTGCATAGTTCGAAAAATCAGTTTGATTCCGTTTTAATTTTGCAAAAAGCACTGGATATTGAACCTAGTAATCACTATTTGATATCGATGAGTTATATCTACCAAATGACGATAGCCTACCTTGATAAGTCTAACTTAGCACTCGATGAAATAAAGGCCCTTAATAATGAGTTTGAGCTGGTTATTGCTGATCTAATCGCAGAGCCTGCTTCTTTTAAAGTATACGAAGCACTGGCGTTACACGCACTTTCAAAAGACTTACCGATTGAAGCAGTGCAGTACCTGAATAAAATCCCCCACACTCATAACACCATAATGACCTTTATTTTGCGGGCAAAATTATCTGAATCTTTTGGCAACCCAGCCTCAGCAGAAGAGTTCTATTATCAAGCTTTGCATGAATCTGGTACCCCTAGAGTTTTAGATTTTGCTGAAAGTCTATTATTTTACAGTGACTTGAGTAAAATGAAGAGCAAAATAAATAGCACTTTAACAACAGATCTAACTGATTAAAGCTATTAGGTTATAACAATGCAGTGCTTTTTACCGGGTAGGGATGACATTTACGGCGCTAACGTTTAGCAATGCCATTCCTAAGTACTGCCTCTTATTTTCTAGTTTATTCACTATCAATCAAAGTCTCATAGTTTTAATTTGTTACTCGGTTATTTTACGATTGGCTCGATTATCAATCGTGCCGTTGATTGGACAACATATGCTAACGGCCAATCAATGGGCTCACTTAGCCGTTAAGTTTTCCTGTTGCTTGCTCACGCTGCGTGCTCATAAGTCATACTCTTGTCGTTATATCTCGACCTAGCATCTCAGATGGACTTCTCTTTTTGCTACAGCATTTTATTTTTAGGTGCTTTGTTTGGCTAAGCCAGTGGTTTTCAATTTTTAATGGTACTTTTCCGATTAACGGCCAGATTATGTCAGATTAAACATTGACCTATGTGAATTTTGTGCGATGTTTAATAGGGAGTTTGATAAGGTCAGTCATAACAATGTATTTAGGGAGTTTTTAGCGTGCTTGAGCGCAAAATTAATAAGCATAATAACTTTTACTACATGACCGCAGCGCTGGTTGTGCTTTTATTGAGTGCATCGCTTGTACGTACTGTTGCTGATGGAATGCTTGAGTCTATTCTGGAAGGTATTATCGGGGTCACTTTCTTAGTGTGTGTCGTTAGCCTGGGTGTTGATAAAAGTTGGAAACACTTTATGCAAACGCTGATTGTGGTTTGGGTTGCCGCCATATTGGTTAAAAGGTTTGTCGTTGTTCCTCATCTAGATTTGCTCATGCTAGTGCTTATGTTTGCCTTTTTTTGGGGCACGTTTAGCTCTATTTCAAAGCAAATATTATTCTCTGGTTCAGTCGATACCAATAAAGTTGTTGGTTCGATTGCACTATTTTTACTGCTTGGTCTACAGTGGGCTTTGATCTATTTACTCGTATTAGCTTTTTCACCTGATGCTTTTACGGGGGTTGAACAGATACCTTGGGGGCAAAATTTTTCTAAAATGGCCTACTTTAGTTTTGTAACATTAACCACTTTAGGCTATGGCGATATTAGCCCCAATACGCCTTTCGCTCAGGTAGTGGTTTATATGGAGGCAATTGCCGGTGTGTTTTATATGGCAATTGTTGTTGCGAGTTTAGTGAGTGCTGGATTGGCTCAAAAAGAGACAGAACAGGAACCTTAATATGGAAAACCCGATGCAGCATAATCAAAGTAAATTGTTCGTTAGCAACATGATGGAATCCGCTATCCGTATAGGCTTGCTATTTATCTTGATAGTGTGGACTTACGATATTATAAAACCATTTGTTATCCCTGTGCTTTGGGGGGCGATTATCGCAGTGGCATTGATGCCTTTGACAAACAAATTAGAAAAAGCACTTAAAGGACGACGTGGTCTAGCGGCAACCATACTAGCTTTAGCTGGAATCACTTTGCTTATAGCGCCGTTTGTGATTGTTTCTAGTTCATTGATTGACGGAATAAGTCATACAATTAATGTGTTGCAGTCTGGAGAGATTAAGATCCCTGGCCCCACTCAGAGGGTTGCTGATATCCCCTTAATTGGTGATAAGTTATATGATGCATGGGCGCTATTTTCGACAAACCTTGAAAAAGCCGTTATTCATTTTCTACCTCAAATTAAATCAACTGTTGGCACCATGGCGGGAGTATTAGGCAGTGGAGTCGGCACACTGGTGATGTCTGTGATCTCCTTAGCGATAGCGGGCGGCTTTATGGCCCATGCTGAAAAATCAGCTGCTGCAGTAAGCACCGTTGCTGTAAAAGTTGTTGGCAAACATGGTGAGGAGTGGACCAGTTTAACCGCTGCGACGATTCGGAGCGTGTTGCTAGGCGTTGTGGGGGTTGCATTTATACAAGCGGTACTGATTGGCTCTGCGTTATTCACTTTTAGTATTCCTGCAGCAGGTTTATTTACTTTTATTATCTTTATTCTTGGAATTGCACAGCTTCCGCCGTTATTGGTGGTGTTACCGTTAATTTTTTATGTCTTTTCAACTCAAGACTCTACACCTGCAACCATATTTACCGTTTGGGTGCTCATCGCGGGTGTGTCTGACAGCTTTTTGAAGCCGATGTTGATGGGACGTGGAGTTGATGTGCCTATGCCCGTTATTTTAATTGGCGCTATTGGAGGCATGATCAGCGCAGGTATTATCGGACTATTCCTCGGGGCGGTTGTATTGGCTATTTGGTATGAATTGTTTATTACCTGGCTTAACACTGAAGATGGTCGTGTCAAAGCAACAGTACCGGATAATGACGATGTGAATAAACCTTTGGTGAGTGCAGCACCTCATAATGCTACAGATGAATAACGCTTACTTTTAGGCACATGATGCAACAAAAAAAGCCCGTGTAATACGGGCTTTTTTAATTCCAAATCGTGTCTTAGCTTTAACTAAAGCGGGCGGAGCTTGGTTATTTTTTGATCCATTTGCCGCGCGTATTTTGAATGTATTGACCTTTTTTAGTCGCTTTAATGGCTTTTTCCGCCGCGAGTTTAGCAACATCATTCACAGAAATACTGTTCTTTTTGGCTATTTTTTGATAGTGAGACTTACGCTTGGCGTTAATTGAACTGACCAAGGTTTTAGCATCAGAGGTCTCTTTTACAAGCCCTAAGTAACCATTTGTTTGCTCACCTACGAATCCCTGTGCTTTTGCATCTTGCAGCGAAATAGCCAAGGCATTGAAGCTAAGTAATAGGCTAGCAAACAGTACTAATATTTTAGATTTCATTGATTACTCCTTTTTATCCTTAGGTTAAAAAAGTTCATCATCGGCGAGTAACTCATCGAGTTCTTTGTCGATTTTAATTTTAATTTCATGTTCTATTTTGACATTGAGATTAATGACGATGGGTTTATCTGGAGGCTCAATTTTAACCGTAGGACTGCAGCCGACTAAGGCATAGGTTGCAATGAGTATGCTCAGAGTCGATTTAGGGATATTAAATATCTTCAATGACTTATCCTTACTTCATAATAAAAGGGTAGAGTAAATAATCCTTGGCTTGATGTCATCTAGATTAAACAGATTTACCTTTTACGCCAATCGTTTTATTGCTGTATTGAATTTTCAATCTGGTTTTGCAAATTATTACCAATTTGCAAACTTTTAAGTAACTGTAACATGTTCTCTTCTTGAGAATAGTTCAAGTGGATAGGGCGTTCAATGCCGCGGCTTTGGCCTTTGACATTAACTTTAAGTATGGCATTGCCCAGAGAGTCCATATCAAAACTGCTGGATAACTCTGAATAAGCTAAGTGTTCTAATGCTGAAAAGGCGAATTCAAGATAGGGCTGACTCAAGCGCATTTGATCAACAGCAGGGTTGCCACTGACCGCGATGAGTCCACCGGGCGCTCTCGCTGCTATCTGCCCTCCAGCGATGGCAGCGTGGCCGTTTTCAAGCGTGACAGGCAGTACAGCATCAAAAATACCATCAGCGTAAACACCAACCTGAGGTTGAACCGCGAGTAGTTCCTCAAGATCAATATGTTGTAAAACAAAATAAGCAGATGAAGGCTGCTTTAAATTCAATTGAAATTGGGGAATAAGTAACTGACCATTAAGTAAGTCCCCCTTCGCCGTGAGGCTGATAGATGCCTGTTTAATACCGAGTAGCTCAGCAGGTAAAGCCAGCTTATGTTGGCTACTACTGTTTGACTCTGCTGTAGGCTGGTTGGAATCAGTGCTAAAAGAGACGGCCGCTTTTGCCTCAATGTCTGTCATTAACACGCCTGGATTGAAAGCCAGTAATGACAGTTTTATATCATCACAACTAAAGCTGCTAGTGCTGTTTTTGGCTTGAACTTGTTGCCAGTCATATTGACAATGGGTCTTCATATTACCGCCTTCGAAGGGTAAATTCGCGAAGCTGCCTTCAATATCGGTAACATTGGGTTCTAGGGTCAGAGCGAAGCTGGTGTCTTTGTTGCTGTTTAATCGGTAATGCATGTTTAGCGCTGCATTTCCGTTAAGGTCAATTGATTCAGGTAATGAATTACTCTGGCTAAAAAAGGCAATAATAGGTTCAAAATCACTATTAAATTGCCAATCCCCCTCTAATTGGAACTGGCTAAGAGTGCTCTTTAATGGAAGATAATGGTGTTGACTCGACAGATCTAAGCCATTTATCAGCCAAGTCTCATCGGTACTGAGTTGGCCAGAATCCAGATCAAGTTGCTGGCTTAGTTCAACTTGCTTTAAATGCAATAACGTTTGTTTTGTTAGTGGGCGTGCTTTTTTTATCTTAGCTGATTTTTTTGATTTCAACGCTAGAGCCGATTTATCTAGTACTAGGTTTTCTATCGATAAGTGAAGTTGGTTGATCTGTTTCTGCCGCATTAATTGGGTGATAAAAGGGTGTGAGTTGTTCGAGTCCAACGACAAAGAGATTGGCGCATTTAGCGCTATGTCTATTGTGTCGATAAACAGTTGATAATGAGTTTGCTGTTCATCATTATTTTTTTGGCTTAGTTCAGCGCTGTTAACGTGGTAATGCAATGTCGGTATGGAAATGTGGGTTTGTCCGTTTGCAAAACGGTATTCAGCAGCAGAATCCCACAATAACTGGGTTTCAGCAATATTCGCCGTGAGCAAGGGATCATGCTGATTATCAAGATTAACGTTGTTCGGCGAGAGGGTTATCCCTTGAGTTAGCTGAGAAGCTTGAGGTAGGACGCTGACTTTATATGCCGACTTGCCCTGTTTTTTCATCGCTGAAAATTGCCCCTGTAGCGCAAGGGAAGCATTGTCGATTGCAACTTTGTAAGGTAACTTTGCTAACGTTGGCCACAGCGTATTAATGGTTATATTTTGTTGATGGCTCGCCTGTAGTTGCCACCCAAAAGCCAATTGATAGTCACCCTGCTGCGCTGTGGGAGTATTTGCTAATGTGGATTGTGATTCGTAGTCAATATCTTGAAAAAGAGCCACAGCGGCTAGTTTGGTATTTTCAATCGCAACTGACAACGTAGGCAACGATAAAGCCTTATCGTTAAGCTGGTAAACCAGCGGCGATGCCACTTTGATGCGTAATACAGGGCCTATTTTAGACGGACTTGTACCACTATTTGATGACAAGACTTGATATAGATGAGCCAGTGCGGCCTCTAGAGGAGCATCATCAAGGTGGTTTAATAAACTGGCTAGCTGATGGGGAACTGCACTTTTATGACTTGTCGACAAGAGTTGCTTGTTCAATGCTATCGGTAACTCAAAAGGCTGCAAGGTCAGTTGCAAATCGGCAAGGTGCCCGTCGATGTTGAATGCCAGTTGCCCCCGTTGTTTTAACGGTGCTCGCGACATGATTTTTTTGGCAGAGAGAGCATGATGACTGTCGTTTACCATTAGAGTTGGAGTAAGTTGTAACCCGGCTAACGCATTCAGTCTTATTTGTAGCTGACTTAACCGATGCTTTGATTGTAACTGCCCCGATTTTATTGCCAATGTGATGGTTGAATCTAACGTTGCATTGAGTTCAATTCGCTGCGCTTGAATTGCGGTTTGCAGGGCATATAAGGGGGCAAGTAAGCTGGTGTCTTGTTGGGTGTCAGTATTCGCATCAGCATTGGTATCACTAAATGATGGAAATAAAGCAGTTTCAGCGGCACGAAGATCAGCGCTAAATACCTGTAGTTGAGTCAAATCGAGACGCGTTGTGGCGCGCCACTCCGAAGATGATAGTTGTGCTTTCAGAGCAAGAACTGAATGCTGGTTATGACTAATTTCACTGCTAAAATGACCATTTTGATCAAGCGTCAGGTGTTCTAAAGCCATATTGAGTTTAGCGGCTGTAACTCCTTTGATAGTGAACTGTGTTTGTCCTATTCGTATTTCGGGCAAGGCTGTAAAGTCGAGCGCCATTGTGGGCCCTGAGTCATTATTGGGTGTTGCTGAATGACGTAACACGCCTGGGTCTAGTTGTACCTTGAGGCTTTTGGCTGAAAGCGAGCGTAAATCGGCAACGCTTAATGCCCAAAAGGCAGCGTCTTGCCCAAGGACAATATCCAGCTCTGTAATCTCAATATTGCTATTATTGACCGTCAAGGAAACAAATGGCACTTGCCAATGCGTGAATGTCAGCGGCTTAACGCTAAGTTGTTCAATTTGCATTTGGTAAGGTTGTAAAAAATGATTAGCCAGCTTGATAGTTAAGCGCTGATAATTCCAGCCGACATAGAGTGCCGTCATTAAGGTTGCGCTTAATACAATACCGAATGATATCGACAATAAGCGACGGGCTGTTTGGCTAAATGTCTTTGGTACCGACTGTTGCACTCGTTACACTCTCTAAGCTTACTCACGTTTATCTATATTAACGCTAATTGCGGCTATATTTAGTGGGCTGATTCTAGCATCTTATACCAATTATATTAAGTATTTGACCCATTCAGAGCGCCTCAGACTTTTCAATTTATGCCACTGCAAAGCAGAAGTGCTAAGCAATTGCATCTATCGACTGCTAAGGCTACGTCTAGCGCTTATTGTCATTTGCAGTCTTTATTAGGTTCGCGAGTTTGTTTTCATTGGCAATACCATGGGAAGTACTGCGCAATATTGGTTTTGGAGTTAGGTTATTTGCTTATTAATGGCACTGTTACATTCTATTGATTTAAAGCCGCAGTCGATCTGCTTGAAGACCAAAACAACCTAAAAACGCGGGGGGAGAGTATGTTGAAGTGGCTTAAGTATCGATTGACGAACCTACATAAACTTGAGGACCAAAGTGCTATGTAGGTTCACTCCGTTAATGCTATTTCCAGCGAATATGGGTCGTTAATGTATGACTTTCATTTGGGGCTAAAGTGACTTTATCGTCAAGTACATTTGCAGCCTCCAGGCAGACCATTGTTAAGTAATCATCATCATTAAATCGAGATAAACGCTGAGATTTATCAATCCAAGGGTTCCACAATACTGCACTTTTACTGTTTTCACGGCTGACTTCGATGACGCCATCAACAGTATGTAACGCTTGTGTGCTGCCCAGTTCGGTATAAACACGGTCTGTTTCGCGAGTGAAATCGACATGATCTTGTGCTTGAGGGAACGGGCCCTTAGCAAACTCTATGTAGTTAGCACCCTCAAACCCAGTGGCTTTTAATTGATGAATATCTTCAATAGGAAAATAGCTGTGCAAAGCTTGGGTTAAGCTCACATCATAATCAGCATGATTAATATTAGTAATACTTATTGAGAGTGTCTCATTAAGCCTAAATGACATCTCTACACTGGTGTTATGTGGCCAAAATTCTCTATCGTTGTCAGTCAGAGGTAAGCTGAGTTTTATCTCTACGGCATCTTCATCCATTTTGACCGAATCTAATGTCCAAATTTGAGTGCGCGCGAAACCATGTTGTGGAAAACCCGGCGTTGAACTCATGCCGAACCAAGGCCAACACACTGGCACTCCACCACGAATACCCATTCCTGGTTGATAATCATCAGCAGTTGATACCCATAAAAGAGGCTTTTTACCAGCAGGTTCAAAGTAGTCAATCTGCGCGCCTTGGAGAAAGATCCGCGCCTTGCAATGAGGGGTATTTATATCGACATATTCTAGACCGTTGGCGTGTTTTTTAGTGGTGACAAAACCCATGGAGACATGTCCTTTCAGAGAGTTAACGGGATAGATGATTTAGCTTAACCCGTTTTTACAAGTGAGATAAGGGCTATTTAAAGTGATTTTACGGTAACGCTGTTCTGATAAATAAACAAAGCAAAAATAATGCTGAGTTTTTGCTCAAATTTAGATAAGGTGGTCGGAGCACTGACCATAAAGACAATAATTAAAGGGATGACGCAATGCCAATTTATCAAGCACCATTACGTGACTATCAGTTTGTACTTAATGAATTGCTCGACATTTATAACCAAAAGGATTTAGCGGGTTTTGATGAGTTTGATCCAGAACTTATTGAAGCGGTATTGCAAGGTGTTGCTGATTTTACTACCGACATTATGTTGCCACTTAATGGTTCTGGAGATGTCGAAGGCTGTAAATTAGTCGATGGTAAAGTCGTTACCCCGAAAGGGTTTATCGATGCTTATCAGCAATATGTTGATAATGGTTGGGCTACACTGACTTGCGATCCTGAATATGGCGGTCAAGGGTTGCCTGAAGTCGTGGGTATATTTGCAACCGAGATGAAAACGGCCACTAATATGGCGTTTGCCATGTATCCAGGCCTTACGCATGGTGCCTACGCTGCTATTCATGTTCATGGAAGTGATAGCTTAAAGCGCAAGTATCTGGACAAGCTTGTCAGTGGTGAGTGGACTGGCACCATGAACCTGACAGAGTCTCATGCTGGTACCGATTTGGCATTACTGCGCACCAAAGCGATTCCCGCGGGAGAAGGTACGTTTGCCATTACGGGAGAGAAAATATTCATCTCCTCTGGCGATCATGACTTAACAGATAATATTATTCATTTAGTGTTGGCTAAATTACCTGATGCGCCTGAAGGTGTGAAGGGGATTTCGTTGTTTGCGGTGCCTAAAATATGGGTCAATGACGATGGCAGTTTCGGCGAGCCCAATACTTTATGTGCTGCGAGTCTTGAACATAAGATGGGGATCCATGGTAACTCGACTTGCGTGATGAACTTTGACGGTGCTATCGGTGAACTGGTCGGTGAACCGCATCAAGGTCTTCGTGCGATGTTTACTATGATGAACCAAGCAAGATTGGGTGTGGGTCTTCAAGGTCTTGGCGTCTCTGAAATTGCTTATCAAAATGCGTTAGCTTATGCCAAAGACCGTCTTCAAGGTCGCGCATTAAGTGGCGTAAAGCACAAGGAGTTGGCTGCTGATCCTATTCTGGTTCATGGTGATGTGCGTCGTATGCTGCTATCGCAAAAATCATTTAATGAAGGTGCCCGCGCACTGATGGGACAGCAAGCGCTTTGGCTTGATGAGGCAGAGCGTCACAGTGACCCACTACAAAGGAAGAAATCTTCTAAATTAGCGGCTTTATTCACACCGATTGTAAAAGGTTTTGTAACCGATCAAGGCTTTAAGGCCTGTGTTGATGCACAGCAAGTGTTTGGAGGGCATGGCTATATCCATGAGTGGGGCATGGAGCAGTATGTGCGTGATATTCGTATCTCAATGATTTACGAAGGTACCAATGGGGTACAAGCGCTTGATCTTGTTGGCCGAAAAATCATGTCTGATAAAGGGGCTGCATTAACATTATGGTCTGAAGAGGTTAAGGTGTTTATCAAAGCTAATCTTGGTAATGAAGCGATGAAACCACTGGTTTCAAGTTTGATGCTCGCGGCGGCAGATCTTGAAAAAGCCACGGCAATCATTGCCACTGAAGCGGCTGCAAAACCCGATGTGATAGGGGCGGCGTCATTTGCCTATATGCAACTATTGGGCATAACTTCTTTAGCATGGATGTGGGCTAGAACGGCTGAAAAATCCTTAGCTGGCTTAGATAGCGCGAGTGAAGATACGGCATTTTATCAAAATAAGGTGAAAACAGCCCAGTTTTATATGGCCTATTGGGTTCCGCAAACACGCAGCTTAGTGAAGCAGATTGAGTCTGCAAGTCAGATTATTTGTGAGTTCGATGAAGCTGACTTCTAGGCAACAAAGATAGCAAGCCAAAAGGTCAATGAGAAACCTATTACGCCGACGTAATAGGTTTTTTTATGCCCGTTTAATTAGATGGTCTGCTTTACTGGAGGCATTTTAGGTTAGTATAGCCAGCTATTCGCGACATGTTGTTTTAGAAGGATAAACCTGTGAAATATGATTGGGTACTATTTGATGCCGATGAAACTCTATTTCATTTTGATGCATTTAAAGGTTTGCAGCTGATGTTCTCTCGCTTTAATGTTGAGTTTACGGTAGAAGATTTTCAGCAATATCAAAGGGTGAATAAGCCTTTGTGGGTCGATTACCAAGATGGAAGACTCACCGCTAAACAGTTACAAAATACCCGTTTTGAAACTTGGGCTCAAAAAATAAGTGTCTCTACTCAGCGTCTCAACAGTGACTTTCTTAGCGCTATGGCTGATATCTGTACCTTATTACCTGGGGCACAAGAGTTAATTGATACCTTAACGGGTAGGGTCAATATGGGGATCATCACCAACGGTTTTACTGAGTTACAAACGATAAGATTACAGAAGGTAGGCTTTGGTGAGCGCTTTTCTCCTTTAGTCATTTCAGAGCAGGTTGGGCTGGCAAAACCCGATGTTGGGATCTTTGAGCATGCTTTTGCGCGCATGGGCCACCCTGCTCGTGAATCTATCTTAATGGTAGGGGATAACCCACATTCCGATATACAGGGCGGATTAAACGCTGGCATAGATACTTGTTGGTTGAATCGCCATGGCGAAAATCAACCAGAGGGTATTACGCCTCACTATGAAGTACGCTCGTTAAATGAATTACAGCAGATCCTGTTAGCAGGTCATTAAGCTCGTTTTTCAAAATGCAGTATTTGATTATTGGCCGGCATAGAAAAGTCGGCTATTAATGTTAATTGTTGCTCTGCTGCAAGCTGTAAAATCCACTCAAAATCTCGAATTGCACTCTGCGGATTTTGTGCAGCGAGCCAACCATCAAAATTACGATTGCTATCACTGCTATATTGACCTTGATAATTAAAGGGTCCGTAAACACACAGCTGCCCATGCACACTCAAGTACTGACCAACACCATTGAAAAATGCTTTAACCATCTCCTTGGACATTATATGCAGTGTATTCGCAGTGAAAATGGCATCAATGACAGGATGCGCTACGGGATCTATCGGCCATGGTTTTAACACATCAAGTGCTAATGGTTGCTGTAAATTAGTGCTCGGTGATTCGTTTAACCAGGCGTTGATACCTGCATGATACTCAACTTGATCGCTTGTTTGCCAGGTTAAATGCGGTAAAAGCTTGGCGAAATGGACCGCGTGTTGCCCTGAACCACTGCCAACTTCTAATACATGTGATGATTGGCTGAAGGCACTTTCCAAGATCACAGCGATGGCTGCTTTATTATTCTCACATGATTGAGAGTAGGGTAATGGCATCACAAAATACTCCTGTCGATTCAATAAGGGTTAATGTTTACCGCGTTACTTGCCTAAAAACAACTCTACAGCGTTTGTTCGCCAATTTATCTCTATCAAAGAGATAGTCATAGGCAGCGATAAGTAAAGGCGTTATTATCTAGCGTTAATATTTTGCCGCTTTTTACTGTGTTGTAGGCTATTGGTGGAGAATGACTAAACGACATAGCCTCTGCCAGGTCAAAATAGCCAATAAACAGCGACAACCCTGAAAGATCAACAGCCCTAGGTAAGGAAATAACTTGGCGATTGAACAGCAAGAGATGATGGCGTTATTAAGTGAACTTGAATGCCGTACAAACTTCACTATCAAAAAAGTCACTGAGTATATGTTACCTAAACTAAAAGAGCCTTTTTACCTCTATATAGATGGTAAGCAGGTTCAGTTAGTGATTCGGCCTGCTTATGAAGTGTTTAAAGGTGATTTTGCAGCGCTTGATGGTGTCACTGCAAAAGATCAATTTTGTCACTATTCAGAGATGACTCGTTTTCCGAAGCGGGTGCAAAAGAGTGTTAACGGAATCCATTATGGTTTGGCCTTTAGTTTCGAAAATATCGATGCTGTAAAAGGTTTTATCAAAAAACTAATCTTGATTAATCAAGGTTAATATTGGCGCGATAACATAGAGGTGAGTTTGAAAAAGACTGACAAAAAAATTGAAAACACTATCCGCATCTCGTTAACGGAGGTGTGCGAGAGCTTTAAAGGTGAAGTGTTTGGATTTGAATGGTTGAGCCATAAAGTTGATTTCTCAAATGTGAACCATAGTTTGCAGGTCACTTTTATGTTTGCCACTAACGAGTCACTTAGAAAAGCTAAGCTGCAGTTACAAACAAACAAAATGGCAAACCTTGCCTGTAGCGCGCTCGCTAAGCATAATATCCATATTAATAATGCCGCAAAGCAGTGCTGTTTTGAAACTGAAGAGCGAAGCCGTTAATCGATAGTGGGTTTGACTCCGTATGCTGACATCGATTTCTGGGCTGGAATACAAGTATAATAAGTAGGCCTGATGGTTGTTAAACACGATTGTTAATGCGTTAGTTAAAAGAGGGTTAACATTTTGTAGCAAGTGATGAGTGGCATTAACTGCAATTGCCAGCCATAATTTGTCGAGAAGGACATCTAATAAAAAGACAGGGAGTCGAATCAAATATGGATACCAATCAAGTGACTAATGAACAGGACCCTATTGATTGCGATAACGATATTGAGATGTTGTCACAATTAAATCGTAAAAGATTAAAGTTATTTGGCTTAATGATCGGCATTGTTGCAGGTTTACCCGCTGGCTTTTACAGTGCTCGTTGGGTGTATCAATGGTTATTCCCTGTGGGCTAACAACATGAGTATTGCTGTTGCATTAAAAAGGGCTCCCGAAGGAGCCTTTTTAGGTAACGGCTAACGTTCGCTAGGGTTACTCATTTCTCAATTCAACCTACTGAGTTAGATCAATTTTATAAATGGCGAAGCCAAATTCATCGTTTTCAGCTTGTTTCTCAAGCTTACGCTGTTGATTATCAATAATGAATTGATCAGCCGTTGCACTGTCTTGCGTTTCAAAACGCACATCAAGGGTAGTGGTTGGTGTGATCGTCACAAACCCCCAGTTGTAGTCAGCGCTTGGATCAACGTAACCAGGCCCGTCAACATTCTCAGTTTCACTGGTAATGTACTGTGCTAGTGCTTCACGGTTAGAATCAGGTAGTTCCATAACGACGTGCTCAGCACCAGTACCAGCGAACTTGCCGCCAAAGGCGCGGTAGTTGTTTGATGCAATGATAAATTCTTTGCTGTCTAAGTCAGTGCCAGTAAAGCTGGTCGTGCCATCATTAAATGTCAAATCGACAATGCGATTCGCATCGGCATTAACGACTTTGCAATCGCCATCAAACTTCGTCGGTTGAGTGACATCAATTTTGTAGGTTACGCCGTCAATAACATCAAAGTTATAGGTACGGTGGGTATCCCAGTTGATCAACATCTGCGGTGTGCTAACCGTTGGATCAATTTGATTGAATTGGTTAGCACTACACTCTAACCAATCTTTAAGTTCAGCACCGGTCACTTTAACCGCAACCATAGTGTTTGGATATAAGTAAAGATCAGCGGCATTCTTATAGGTTAAGTCGCCAGCGGGGACTTGAACATAAGATTCGGCATCAGCAGTTGTGCTATGACGTCCACCGGCTTTAAATGGAGCAGATGCAGACAGGACCGGAATGTCTTTAAGTTCAGCAGTCAGGTTAGCTTTTACTTTAGCAATTTGTGCATCAGACACAATTTGAACTGTTGGGTCATCTTGTACTAAAGTCAAAAAGCTATACATATCAGCAGAGGCTTTACCAATTGGTTGGTTTACGTAATTAAGCGTACCTTGGTGCTCTAATGCAACTGAATCACGTATGCCATTGTCTGCAATCACTAATTCTGGATTTTCTGCATTCTTATCATAGATAGGAGCGGCTTTTGCCGTGCGGTCGATAACAACCCATGCACCGTCTTGCATTTCAAGTTTGAGATCGACAATGCCTAAGTTGTCACCCCAGCGTCCAGGCATAACCGCTGCAACACCATTGATAGTACCTTTTTCCAAATCGGCATTCTCAAGACCTTCAAATGTTGCAGAAGGGAAAACTGAGTGGCTGTGGCCAAAAGTTATCGCATCAATACCTTCAACAAGCGATAGCGCATAAGTGGCATTTTCGTCGTTGACATCAGTAGGATTAGACGGGGTACCGACACCTGAGTGTGGAATCGCGACAATCACATCTGCGCCTTCCGCTTTCATTAATGGAACAAATTTTTCAGCGGCTTCAACTATTCCCATCACTGACACTTTGCCAGATAAGTTTTGTTTATCCCAAAGAACGATTTGAGGGGGCACAAAGCCAATATAGCCGATCTTAACGATTTGTTGATCGCCATTACTATCGATAACTGTTTTTTCTTCGATGATATACGGGGTGAATAAGTTGTCACCTTTTGATTTACCTTCCCAGCAATCCGCTTCACACAATACGTTAGCGTTAATGTATGGGAAGTTAGCACCAGCAAGCGCCTCTTCTAAGAAATCCAGTCCATAGTTAAACTCATGATTACCTAAGTTACCCACTGAGTAACCTAGCGTATTCATCGCTTTATATGCAGGGTGAGTACCACCAATGGTATGATCTCGTTTAAAGTTATCGGCGACGAAATCGCCCATAGGGCTACCTTGCAATAAGTCTCCGTTATCCACTAATACGAAGTTGCTTACCTCTGCACCTTGTTGCTTAATTAAGCTGGCTGTTCTTGCAAGACCGATAGTTGGATCGTACTTAGTTTTGTAATAGTCATAATCCATGATATTGGCGTGTAGATCAGATGTTTCTAAAATACGCAGATCAACTTGAATTCCACTATTATTTTTATCATCATCTGAACCACATGCGGTTAGACCCAGTGTAGATGCGATAACAACTGCTAAAAGTTTTTTGTTTAACATATCCATTCTCTTATATTTGTTTAGACCCCAAGAAGGCATTAAGCACTTCTTAAACTGTTAATAGGTTTATTTTTGGCATAACTCTCTATTAACGGACGCGATTATAGCGACTATTTGTGTAACTTTTGCGATCAATAGATGAATTTCAGTGTATCAATTTGTGACGTAGCTCAACATTTGCTTATCGGTTTTTTATTAATCAATACAGATGTTTGTTGTTGCGTTGGTGTTGGTTTTTAGTGTTGATCTTGTAGCGGGGGCAGCTGTTAAAATTAAGTCGCAAGGGATGGGAACATACTGGCAGTTGCCGATATCAATTAATAATATGTTAATAGCCAAAAAATAAAATTCATCAATGATTTTGCATCAAAGTATCAAGTGTGGGCATAAAAAATCCGAGACCTTAGACTGGACTCGGATTTTTAGGTTTTGATAACGACAAAAACAGTTGTTCAAAATAAGTTATCGTCAGCTTTATTACAGTTAACGCCTTTTAATATCAAGGCCTCTTTTTGCTGTTAACTCATCCAAGGCAGCACCTTTCGTGAGAAACGATCAGCTTGACCCAAACGGATTGCTGATTGATAACGCATTCTATAAAGGGCCTGATAACACAGAGGCACTAGATACAGACTGGTCACGGTTGAAAACGTCAGACCACCAATAATGGCAATCGCCATCGGTGAGTATGATGGACCGCCGCCACCCAGTTGTGCATCTCCCATTGCTAAAGGAACCAAGCCCAATACCGTGGTACCTACTGTCATCAGCACAGGACGTAAGCGGGTATGACATACTTGGCTGATGGCTTCAGAGAGTTTATCTAACTCTGGATTAAGCTGGTTAATCTGATCGACCAATACAATGCCGTTGTTGACCACAATCCCCATCAAAATCAATATCCCGATCATGGCCATAATGGACATCGGCGTCCCCGTAAACAGTAATGCCCAAAATACGCCAGTAATCGAAAACAAGATTGAGGTGATAATGGCTGTGGGTAACAGTAAGGATTCAAACAGAGCTGCCATGACAATATAAATCATCGCGATAGCTAGAATCATATTGGTTGCCATTACTGCTTCATCTTCATCTTGCTTTTGAAAACCGCCTCGCAGTGAGTATCCATAACCCGCTGGGAAGTTTATGGCTTCCATGACTTGGGTAATTTTTTCTTGAGCCTCTTCGGTGGTCATGTCATCCAAGTTAGCGCCAATAGACAATGCTGTTTGTCTGTCATAATGGCGAATGGTGTCGAATCGCGGCAAAATTTCAATGATAGCTAGGCTATCTAACGTATAAACGCGGCTATCGATACGAATAATCGGTAGCTGTTTAAGTTTTTCAAGTGATAAACGCCACTGTTGTTCATAGGCCATCTCAATACGTAACTCGCCGTTGGGATCATGGCGGAATGAACGTAACTGAGTTCCGCGCAATGCCATTGAGATACTCGATGCCACTTCATTTAATTTAAGATCGAGTCTCGCGGCCATTTCACGATCAATTCTAATCACCACTTCTTGTTGAGCACCGCTCAGTTCTGAACGCACATCGGTTAAGCCTTCAATAGCACTCAGTAGCGGAATGACTTGTTCGCTGATGTGGATTAGCTCAGTGGTAGAGCGACCTGTCAGTGAAACCCTAATGCCGTTATTCTCTCCACCCCAACCAAATTGTGGTTTTGCGATAGAAAATTTTGGAAACCCTTCGCGAATGGTTTTTTTAAGGGCTTTCATATCCACTTCAATATCTTCTTTTAGCAGCAAAGTCGATTGGCCTCTATCTGCTGCAAAGTAGCTATACACTGAGTCGATATGGAACTTGTCTTGGTTGGCGTAAAGGTAATCCTCCATTTTATTAATCATGGCTTCGGTAACATCTAAACTATGACGTCCTTCAACTTGATAGTTAATATAGAGTCGATTATTACCTTCACCATCGGATTGATCCTGCTGCACCATTGACAGTGGTAACGCTGTCGACGCGAGTAGTAATAACGCTATCACTCCTGATAGACGTGGTCTCGCCAATATCCAGTTAAGACTTTTAAGGTAGCGCTGTTGTAATTTACTCTCATGTACTTTTTCAGGTAGGTCAAACTCCATTTTACTGAGCATCAATGGCAACAGGGTTTTGGCGACCAAAAGTGATGCCGCTAGCGAAATGCAGATAGCGATGGCGACGTGTTCAAGAAAAATCGTTAACTCGACTTTAACGCCGAAGATATTGGGTAGAAATACAATGGCGGTGGTTAAGGTACCGGCTAGCACTGCTAGTGACACCTTATCGACACCGTTGAGTACCGAACTGTTGTCGTTTTTTGATGGTTGTTGTGAAGCGCCTTTTGCCATCTTTTGCAGCTGTTTTTCTTGTAATACACTTTCGGTGACCACAACGGCGTTATCAATTAACATACCGACGGCGAGCAGTAGTCCCATCATCGAAAGGATATTTAAACTGTATCCCAGTAAATACATTGCGGCGAGCGTCATACAAATAGCGATAGGTACCGATGACACAATGACCAAGGTCATTTTTAGGTTACGTATAAACAGATACAGCACCACAAAAGAGAGCAGGGCGCCAATCAAGCCTGCGGTTAATAAATCCTTCAGCGATGATGTTACGCCATACGCTTGATCTTCCATTACAAAGAGTTTAATTCCTTGAAATTGCTGATCTTGCTTAGCTCTTTCGATGACTTTCATTACGCGAGCCGATACGTCGACTAAGTTAGCTCCTGATTCTTTGAAAACATCCAAACCGACAGCATAATTTTGATCTAAATGACGACCGTCTAAACGCTCAGGCAAGGCAAACTTCACCGATGCGATATCACCTAACGTGATCCCGGGGGTAAGCACTAGCGAGTTTATCTCATCGAGATTCCTAAACTCCCCTTTAGGAGATACTTGATAAACACGTGAATCGGTTTTTAACACACCTGCGCTTATCACAAAGTTTTCTTGCTGCATGCGACGAGTGAGGTCTTTGATAGAGATATTGCTCGCGGCAAGTTTGTCTGCGTTAATGCGAATTTCTATCTGCTTTTGCTCGACGCCATACAAGGTCACTTGAGACACGCCTTCAACGCGCTCCAGTGGTCTCTTTAGTTGTTTATCGAGCAAATCAAATGCACCAGACAGTTCTCGGTCACTGGATATGCGTAAATTGAGTACGGGCATATCGGCGGTACTGAATTGCCTGATGAAAACACGTTCGACATCTTTTGGCAGCAAGTGACGGACAGAGTCGACTTTTTCTCTCGCTTCTAAGCTTTTAGTGGCAACGTTTTCTCCCCACTTCATTCTGAGCTCTATTTCAGCGCCGTTTTGCGAAGAGCTAGAGCGAAGCTCTTCTATGCCCCCCATGGTGGCAAGCGTTTCTTCCAAGATACTGGTGATGTCTCGTTCGACTTCAGACGGCGTTGACCCCTTGTATGGGACTTCAACGATGACCTGAGGAATGTCAATTCCGGGAAACATCTCTAGCGGTAACAATCTGCTAGAGGCGAGGCCGAAGAGTAAAATGGCGACAAAGAACATGGCTGTTGTTACCGGCCTTGCAATGGCTAAGCGTGTGATACTCATGCCTGGCCTCCTTCTGTTATCATCGAATCATTACTTTGTGGCTCTGTCGTTTCTTGAGCATAATCCTTGCGGTCAAAAAGTGCATAAAGAGCGGGGATGACAACCAGCGTCAACAGTGTTGATAGCGATAGACCAAATATTACCGTAATCGCCATTGGCGCGCGCACTTCGCTGCCATCACCTAAGCCCAAGGCCATGGGTGATAATCCGAGAGCGGTTGTCATGGTGGTCATGATAATTGGACGTAAGCGTGACTCTGCTGCGTTTGTTATTGCAGTCAGTTTATCTTGCCCTGATCGGCGTAATTGATTAATTCTGTCAACCAGAACAATAGCGTTGTTGACCACAATACCCGCAAGCATAATTAAGCCAATAAACACCACCACGCTCAAGTGAGTTTGAGTGATATAAAGCCCCAAAATACTGCCGCCTACTGCCATTGGCACTGCGATAAGAATGAGTAAAGGGTGCAATAGCGATTCAAACTGACTTGCCATGACCAAGTACACCAAGAACACCGCTAACACTAATGCAACTTGTAACGACTGGAATGAATGTTCCATCTCTTCATTTTGACCGCCAAAACGCGCCTGAATCGAGGTGGGTAGTGTTTGATTGGCAAGAATTTCTCGAGCTGTTAACACCGCATCATTAAGGTCGCCATAAGCTAAGTTGGCCGACACGATAGCCACGCGTTGTTGGCTCACTCTATTGATAGCCGAAGGGCCAAGCTTGAGAGTGACATCAGCAACGGCACTCAGCGAAATTGGGCGGCTACTGTTTGGATTGATGATCATTGAGTCGATATCACTAATTTGATTACGTTCATCAAGTTCGCTGCGAACCAAGATATCAATCTTACGATCGCGCACCGTATACTGACTGGCAACCGTACCGCCAATGCGTTGAGCAATACGGTTTGCGACAGAGGGGGCATCCATCCCCAAGGCTGCAAGACGCTGATGATCAAATCGAATACTTAACTCTGGCTGGCCATCTCGCAAGCTGGTATTGATATCGGCAAATCGGTCCGATTCAGACAAGGCTTCAACTAAGGTATCAGCCGTGGTTTTCAGTTGGGCAAGATCGTAACCTACCAGTTCAATTTCAAGTGGAGTCTTGAAACTAAACAGCTCAGGATGTTGGATCTTGGCTTCAAGCTCTGGGATCCGCATTGCGACGGCACGTAATTTTTGCGTGACTGCGTCAAAAGCATCATGATCGGCCAGTACAACCTGTAAACGTCCCCAGTTTTCTCCACCGCGTGAAGTATCGGAGGTCATTAAACCGCCGCTACCCGCTTGGCTGTACGCATGCTTTACATCAGCTCTATCCTTAATAGAAAGTGCTAGCGTGCGCAGTACTTTGTCTGTTTCAGACACTTCGGTCCCTGGTGGCAGTAATACTTCAACGTAGAACTCGCCTTGATTCATCGGTGGAATGAGCTCCATTCCTAAGCTTGGCACCAGCAACGCAGAGCCTGCCGTAATACCGATAGCAATAGACAAGGTGAGCACTTTAAATCTTAAGGCCGCTGCCAACAGGCGATGGTAGCCAGCTTCGAGCAAACTATAAACCCAGTTAAACGCGCTACTCAATGGGCGCATAACGAGTCCTACCACCCAAGAGACAGTGCGGCCTACAATTAATGTCAGCGTCAATAGTGCGCTGGGTATGTAGTTGAATAGCAGTATGAAAGGGAATGAAAAGACCGTTGCGCTGTAGTGCTTAAATTTTCCAAATTTGGTGTCTGGTTTGATTTTTTCAGACTTTGTTAATAATGGTGGTAGGGCTTTAAAGCCTTCACGTGAGGCTAACATCGGGATGGTGGTGAGTGCCACTAACAGCGATGCCAGTAGCGCAAATGCCACGGTAAGTGCTTGGTCTGAAAATAACGCACCAGCCACACCATCAACAAAGACCAAAGGAACAAATACGGCGAGCGTGGTTAATGTTGAAGCAAAGATAGCACCTGAAACCTCTTTAGTCCCAGTGACAGCGGCTTCGAGTTTACTCATGCCCAGTGATTTACAGCGGTCTATATTTTCCAGCACCACAATAGCGTTATCGACAAGCAAGCCCACGGCCAATGCGATTCCGCCAAGAGACATAATATTGAGGCTGATACCCGCAAAATACATCATGTTAAAGGTAGCAATAACCGAGAAGGGGATTGAGATTGAAATAATAAGGGTTGGAATAATATCTCTTAAAAATAGATAGATAACCAACATAGACAATAGACTACCGATGAGCGCAGCCGATGTGACTTCATTGACGGCACTTTCAATAAATTCTGATTGATCGTAAATGACTTTTAATTCAGCCTTGGGGCTGTTTTTGTTGAGTTTTTCGAGTTCGCTAGTGACCTTACGTGCGACAGCCACAGTATTGGCATCACCCTCTTTGTAAATGGCTAACTCAATAGACTCTCTATCGCCAATACGGGTGATATCGTTACGCTCTTTATATGAGTCAACAATATCGGCAACTTCAAACAATCTCACTAACGTTTGTTCATCACGATAGATAACAATTTGTCCGAGCTCATCCAATGAGTTGAATTGGTTTAAGGTTCTGACTAAATACTCTTTGTCGCCTTGAATCACCTTACCAGCGGAGAGGTTAATATTTTCTTCAGCGATACGAGCACGAATAAGGTCGGCGCTGAGGTTAAGCTGAGTGAGCTTTTGTTGATTAAGCAGTATATGAACTTCCTGCTGTAGTCCTCCTGAAAGACGCACCGCAGCGACGCCAGATAATGACTCAAGTTGACGTTTCAACTCCTCTTCAGCATAGGTACGCATCTGCTTTAAATCACTTTCGCTCGCAGATTTAGCCACATCAGAACTGGTACTTGGAACCGATAATGCGAGACGGACAATGGGATCTAAATTGGGATTAAACCGCAGTAATAACGGCTTTTTAACATCTAATGGCAATTCAATAGTATCGAGTTTTTCTCGTACATCGAGGCTGGCCATATCCATGTCAGTACCCCATTCAAACTCAAGTACTACATCTGACATACCAGAACGAGAAATAGAGTTGATTTTTCGTAAGCCTTTCACAATACCTGCGGCTTCTTCAATAGGTTTTGATACCAGTTGTTCTACTTCAACGGGCGCAGCACCCACATATTGCGTGCGTATGGTAATGGTTGGATAGCTTAAGTCAGGCAGTAGTTTCACTGCTAAGCGTGAAAATCCAACCATGCCGAAAAGAATGACGGCAAACATAAACATCCACACGGTAACCGGTCGGTTTACCGAGGTTTTTATTATTGACATAGCGCTTACTCCCGGTCTACTTAGCTGATGCAATATCTAAAGAGCTAATCACTTCAACGAGCGATTGGTCTTTTAGATTTTGATGACCACGAATAACGATTTGCTCACCAGGTTCGATACCAGCAACGACTTCTACTGTATCTGCTTCGCGATAACCGAGTGTTACTGTACGGCGATTAGCACTTGTTCCGTCAATCACATAAAGGGCAAATTCATTGTCTTGATTTACAAGCGCGTTATACGGAACGGTTATTACGTCATTATGAGTGTCGTATCTAAGCTCTACGCGGGTAAACATACCAGCTTTTAAGGTTGCCTTTTGGTTTGGCACTGAAAGCGTAACTTTGAATGTACCGCTTTGAGCATCAACAATAGGGCTTATCCGCAACACTGTCGCGTGAGTGGTATCTTGAGTATGTTTATTGGCAAAAATCTGTGCATCTTGTCCTAAGCGGAGGTGTTGCAGCTGCTGCTCTGGGAGGTGGACAATGCCGTACAGCTCATCTTGGTTAACGATATAAAACAGTTCGTCGAACTCTTTAGCCATATTGCCTGATTTAACAAATCGCGTCGCGACCACGCCTTCAATGGGTGAGCGGATCATGCTTTCTTGTACGTACAATGCGGCCAAATCACGTTTAGCCATGGCAGCTTGTAGGTTATATTCGAGTTTAGCCATAGAGTCGGCACTAAAAAATTGCTTGTTGTTGATTTTTTTGAGGCGATTCAGCTCTTGTTGAATAATCTCGACTTCAGCTTGTGAGCGGTCTAAATCAAATTTCTGTCTTTTTGAATCGATAATCGCCAACAGCTGGCCTTTAGCGACGCGATCACCTTCTTCAACATTGATTGACTGGATAAGTCCGGCAACGCGGGTAACAACTTTAGCTTCTTCTGGTGCTTCTAGGGTCGCGGTAGTGCTATAAAATGACGACACATCCCCTTGGATCACTGTGGTTGTCTCTACAGGGACGGCATATTTCTCTTCTTCTTTAACCTCTTCTTCTGCGCCACAAGCACTAAGCAGTGCAGCAAGTAGTATTGGGAGAATGATTTTTTTGTTTTTGAATGCTTCCATGTCTTTAAACCCATTTAAGTTATTTCATTAGGCTTTACTAAGCATTATGTGTGCCAAAGTTTAATTGAGTTTAGATACAATAGCTTAGGTTGTGCACGTGAATGTTTGTTGGTTATTTTGATGGGTGATGTAGCGAAAAGGTTCAATTGTTGCGGTTTTTAACAATGTAAGCGGAAGCTCACTTTAGTAGAGAGAGTGCGATGACCTCTAGGGTATTGAGGTCAATTACTTTTGCGCTAAAGTTTGTTCGTTGACGATTGGACTTGTGAATCTATCAATCTGTGGCTTTCTCTTAATAAGTCAAGGTCGTGGCGCTTCGCCCATTCTGTTGTAATAGAGCAGAGTCAAGGGAGAAAGCGCTTGTACCCGCTCTTGGTTTCATAAAATTCAATTGTGGTGGTTATCGATTATTGGATTTTGTAAGTAGCCCAGAATTTGATTCAAGACTTGAACTCATAGAGGTGGAAAGTGTAGTTCATTCCTTTCCATAAGTGGGTTAGGGCAGCCCTGTAACGCCTTTTGTCCAAAATGCGTTAACAAAATTCTGTCCAGAACTAAGTGAAGAAGGGTTCAAACGTTATTGTTTACCTATGCTCATGAGGGTGAACATTTTTACACCCAAGCCATTGTCATTGACTCCATAACTGAAATTTTACTGATGGAAAGCATTGAAGGCCATTTTTATAAAGAGCTGTTATCTAGTGGTATTGATCTCTTGCTGTTAGAATCTCACATTATTGATTTTATAATGTGGCAGTTCATTGAACATAATGAGACCGTTATCGGTATCAATGTTTCAAACTCAATCGCTGAATTCATTTACTTTTATTACTGAAAATCAGTGCTGCGACACTTAACAAACGCATCTAATGTACGTCAAACGCTAATTTTCCCGCCAATTTTAGCCAAGCATTATTTGCCTGTTACGTGGGCGTTGTTATGATCATTATGTCTATTGAATTACTGGAAACACCAAGCTGGAGAACAACTTACTATGTCTGAAAGATTACGAGTGAAACAGGCATCGCCTTTACTCTCTTTCCTCACCACAGAGCTAAAAGGCTGGAGTCGCAGCAAAATAAAACAACGGCTGACAACAGGATGCATCATCGTCAACGGTCAGCCTATCATGCGCCATGATCATGAGATCAACGTCGGCGATGACGTGGAAGTTCGGGCAACGGGGAAGAACGTGCAACTTAAAGTCTCCCGGCTTGAAATCTTGTATTCGGATAACGATCTTATCGTCATCAACAAACCTGCTGGCTTGTTGTCAGTGGCAACAGCCAATGAAAACAAAGACCATGCGCTTGCCATTCTTCGCAAGCAGCTCACGCGTCCTAAGCGTACTGTTAATCTTTGGCCTGTACATAGGCTTGACCGTGATACATCGGGTGTTTTGATGTTTGCAACTTCTCGCGAGATGCGCGAAGCCGTTATGGATGGTTGGGCTGAGGCTGAAAAAACCTACCTTGCGGTGGTTGAGGGTTGCCCTAATCCGAGTCAAGGCACCATTGACCAGCCCTTGAGAATAGATCCTGAGAAGTATCAAATGATAGTTGGTCCACATCCAGAAGCTAAAAAAGCCATCACGCATTTTAACACCCAGCGAACAGTGGGGGAGCGGTCATTGCTTGAAGTTCAACTGGAGACGGGTCGACAACATCAAATTCGTGCCCATATGGCTTGGCTAGGGCATCCGCTGATTGGCGATCCCCGTTATGGAACTGAAGGCCCGCGCATGGGTTTGCATGCGTTGCGCCTGAGTATTACGCGACCAAAGACTGGCAAGCGACTTACTTTTGAGACACCGGCACCGGATGACTTTCTTAATTTGCTCCGATAATAGCAAATTGCCTCACCATGCTAGCCAATAATGTTTGACGCAGGTAATAAAAAAGGCACTCAATGAGTGCCTTTTTTAGTTTAGCAATGAGCTTGCTTACTAACCGCGTTTGTCTTTAGCAACAAAACTACGTTCAGCATCACCGGTATAAAGCTGGCGAGGACGACTGATCTTGTGACCAGGCTGATCTAGCATCTCTTTCCAATGTGCAATCCAACCAGCTGTACGCGCTAGGGCGAATCATAACGGGGTGAACGTGCTTTGTTAGCCAATAAAAAAGGCACTCAATGAGTGCCTTTTAGCTATTAATTACTCGATTGAGTCATTAATCGCGTTTGTCTTTAGCAACAAAGCTACGCTCAGCATCACCAGTGTATAGCTGGCGAGGACGACTGATCTTGTGACCAGGCTGATCTAGCATCTCTTTCCAATGTGCAATCCAACCGACTGTGCGCGCTAATGCGAATAGTACGGTGAACATGCTTGTTGGAATACCAATAGCCTTCATGATGATCCCTGAGTAGAAATCAACGTTCGGGTACAGCTTCTTAGACACGAAATACTCGTCTTCTAAAGCAATACGTTCAAGTTCCATTGCAACATCTAACAATGGATCATTGACGTTGAGTTCGGCAAGCACTTCATGACATGTTTCGCGCATAACTTTTGCACGAGGGTCGAAGTTCTTGTAAACACGGTGACCAAAGCCCATTAGACGGAAAGGATCTTCTTTGTCCTTAGCACGTGCAATAAACTCTGGGATACGGTCAACACTACCGATCTCTTCAAGCATGTTTAAACAAGCTTCGTTTGCACCACCGTGAGCAGGTCCCCAAAGAGACGCAATACCCGCAGCAATACACGCAAATGGGTTAGCCCCAGATGAACCGGCTAAACGAACGGTTGAAGTCGATGCATTTTGCTCATGATCCGCATGTAGTATGAAGATACGATCCATAGCACGTTCAACGATTGGATTAACCTTGTACTCTTCACATGGCACTGCAAACATCATGCTTAGGAAGTTACCAGCGTAGCTTAAATCGTTACGTGGATAGACAAAAGGCTGACCAATAGAGTACTTGTAGCACATCGCTGCGATTGTTGGCATTTTTGACACCAAGCGGTAAGCAGCAATTTCGCGATGGCGCTCGTCATTCACATCCAAAGAATCTTGGTAGAATGCAGAAAGGGCGCCAGTAACGCCACACAACATTGCCATTGGGTGAGCATCACGTCTGAAACCTCTAAAGAAGCTCGCAAGTTGCTCGTTAACCATGGTGTGGTTTTTAACCGTGTGTACGAATGTATCGTACTGTGCTTTATTCGGAAGCTCTCCGTAAAGCAGCAAATAGCATAAATCTAGATAATCAGAATCTATTGCCAACTCGCCAATTGGGTATCCGCGATGAAGCAGGATCCCTTGGTCGCCGTCGATGTAAGTAATAGCTGATTCGCAGGAAGCTGTAGCGAGAAATCCTGGATCGAAGGTAAAGTGACCTGTGCTACCTAGCTTACTGATGTCTATTACATCAAATCCTGCCGTTCCTTTCTTGATCGGCAAATCGATTGATTCGTTCCCTGGTAGTTCCAACTTGGCTATATTATCAGCCATACCCCATTCTCCTTACTTCATTCTTATTGAGTGCGGCTTATCAAACCCCAATACTTTACAGTGAATCTAGATCACATTTCAATTTAAATAAGCGTTTAAATTTGTTAGACCATGGTCTTAATTAGCAATAACCACCTGTTGCAACAGGGGCTTGGCAGATTTTTTTACCAAAAAAACAAAATTTGCATAATGTGATGTTTGTATTTGACATTTCACCCACGTATACTTGCTGCGGCTCAGATGAGCTGCATACATTGACGAATAGTTACCACATTTATACAACCTTAATTAGTGGTCGCTAAACTGTTAAATGTTTGTTTCAAGTTTTCTTTTGCAAAGGGCTTAAACTGTGACCTAGTTCACGGATGGGGATCTGAGTAAAAGCGGTTCGTATAACAAAAATTAGCTCAATTGAGCAGAGTGAGCAGAACGTGAAAAAGCAAAGACCTGTCCATTTAGATCTGCAGACTATACAGTTCCCAGCAACGGCGATCGCGTCCATCCTACACCGTGTATCGGGCGTTATTATGTTGTTTGCTGTCGGTATTCTTATTTGGTTGCTTAATGAATCATTAGCATCCGCTGAAAGTTTTGCTGGCGTCCAATCTCTTTTTGATAACTTTATCGTCAAGTTTATCGTTTGGGGAATTCTTACCGCGTTGGGTTATCACTTGATAGTGGGTTTACGCCACTTAGTGATGGATGCCGGCTACTGGGAAGAACTTTCTTCAGGATTAACTTCAGCTAAAGTCGCTATGGCGTTATCAGTAGTGTTTTCTATCATCGCGGGGATTTGGGTATGGTAACTAATGCAGCAAGTCTTGGTCGCAGTGGTGTCCATGACTTTATTCTTATACGTGCAAGTGCAGTAATTCTAGCCTGTTACACCATCTTTATGGTTGGTTTTATCGCATGTAGCTCTCCATTGACTTACGATGCATGGCACGGTTTATTCAGTGCTCTGCCGATGAAAGTCTTCACACTTCTCGCACTGGTTGCGATTCTAGTCCATGCATGGATTGGTGTTTGGCAGGTACTTACCGATTACGTTAAGTGTGTGTCATTACGTGGTGTGCTTCAGTTTGTTTTTGTCGTAGCAGCCTTTTCTTATATGGCCGCAGGCATTTTGATTGTGTGGGGTGTTTAATTGAGTATTCCAGTTCGCGAATTTGACGTGGTTGTTATCGGCGCTGGTGGCGCGGGTATGCGCGCGGCATTGCAGATTTCAAAAGAAGGTAAGAGCTGCGCGCTGTTATCTAAAGTTTTTCCTACTCGTTCTCACACCGTATCTGCACAGGGTGGCATTACAGTCGCACTGGGTAATGCGCACGAAGATCACTGGGAACAGCACATGTACGATACCGTGAAAGGTTCTGATTTTATCGGTGACCAAGAAGCGATTGAGTTTATGTGTAAAACCGGTCCTGAAGCCGTTATCGAATTAGAGCAGATGGGTCTACCATTCTCTCGTTTTGAAGACGGTACTATTTACCAACGTCCGTTCGGTGGCCAATCAAAGAACTTTGGTGGCGAACAGGCGGCGCGTACTGCTGCAGCAGCTGACCGTACAGGTCACGCTCTACTTCATTGTTTATACCAGCAAAACGTTAAGCATAAGACTCAAGTATTCTCAGAGTGGTACGCGCTAGATTTAGTTAAAAACGACGACGGTGTCATTGTCGGTTGTACAGCAATCGAAATTGAAACTGGCGAAATCGTTTATTTCAAAGCTAAGGCAACAATTTTAGCGACAGGTGGCGCAGGGCGTATTTACGCATCGACTACTAATGCACACATCAACACCGGTGACGGCGTTGGTATGGCGATCCGTGCCGGCGTTCAAATGCAAGACATGGAAATGTGGCAGTTCCACCCAACGGGTATCGCTGGCGCAGGTGTTCTTGTAACAGAGGGTTGTCGTGGTGAAGGTGGATACCTGCTAAACAAAGACGGCGAACGTTTCATGGAACGTTATGCCCCTAACGCGAAAGATTTGGCTTCTCGTGACGTGGTAGCACGTTCGATGATGACTGAAATTCGTGAAGGTCGTGGTCTTGACGGTCCATTAGGACCGCACTGTTTACTTAAGCTTGATCATTTGGGTAAAGAAACGCTTGAAGCGCGTCTTCCTGGTGTATGTGAATTGTCTCGCACATTCGCGCACATCGATCCAGCTGATGGTCCAATTCCAGTATTACCGACTTGTCACTATATGATGGGTGGATTACCTGCCAAAGTGAGCGGTCAAGTGTTACGCCAAAATGCTGATGGCAGCGAAGAAGATATAGTGGGTCTATTTGCCGTTGGTGAGATTGCGTGTGTATCAGTACACGGCGCTAACCGTTTAGGTGGTAACTCGCTGCTTGATTTGGTGGTCTTTGGCCGTGCAGCAGGTCAGCACTTAGGTAAAGCGCTTGATGCTACACCTAACCCTAAAGATGCCACTGAAGCCGATATTGACGCTTCTCTAGCACGCTTAAATCGTTGGGAAAGTAACAAAGATGGTGAAGAGCCTGAGGCTATCCGTAAAGATCTTCAACTTTGTATGCAGCTTAACTTCTCAGTATTCAGAAGTGGTGACGCAATGGCTGAAGGCCTTGAAGAACTGAAGACTATTCGAACACGTCTAGCAAACGCTAAGCTCTCTGATAATTCATCTGAGTTTAATACTCAGCGAATCGAGTGCTTAGAGCTTGATAACTTGATGGCGACAGCGATTGCGACAGCTACGGCAGCTAACTTCCGTACTGAAAGTCGCGGCGCACATTCTCGTGAAGATTATCTAGAACGTGATGATGAAAACTGGTTATGCCACAGTGTTTATGACCCGATTACCGAGCTTATGACTAAGCGTGATGTGAACATGGAGCCTAAGCTTCGTGATGCGTTCCCGCCTGTTAAGCGCACCTACTAGGAGAAGCCCCGATGAAATTGGAATTTGCAGTTTATCGCTACAATCCTGATGTAGACACTAAGCCTTACATGAAGGATTACAGCTTAGAAGTGGACGAAGGTACTGATATGATGGTACTGGATGCACTGATAAAGCTAAAAGAGTTAGATTCAACATTGTCATTTAGACGCTCATGCCGTGAAGGTGTGTGTGGTAGTGATGGTGTTAACATGAACGGTAAAAACGGTCTAGCGTGTATCACGCCTGTTTCTACCTTCAAAAATAAGAAGATTGAGATCCGCCCACTACCTGGTATGCCTGTAGTGCGTGACTTAATTGTAGACTTAACACAGTTCTACACCCAGTACGAAAAGATAAAGCCTTACTTGATTAACGATGAGAAAACGCCTGCGCGTGAACATCTGCAATCACCAGAAGAGCGTGCACATTTAGATGGGCTCTATGAGTGCATCATGTGTGCATGTTGTTCTACAGCTTGTCCTTCGTTCTGGTGGAACCCTGATAAGTTCATCGGTCCGAGTGGTTTGCTTCATGCCTATCGCTTCTTGATCGACAGCCGCGATACTGCGACTGAAGAGCGTTTATCAGAGCTTGATGATGCGTACAGTGTATTCCGCTGTCACGGTATTATGAACTGTGTTGATGTTTGTCCTAAAGGGCTTAACCCGACAAAAGCAATTGGACACATTAAGTCTATGCTTCTGAAGAGAGCTGTTTAGATGCAAATTAAAGAGCCGATATTGATATAGCTCTATGAGAGTCACTTTCATTTAGGAGAGTGACTCTTTTTGTCATGGAAGACAAAAATAGTAAATCTGGAACTCTAGGGGCTACAGAGATTGCAGAATCCTTGCTTAGAACAAGATTCTGTATTTATGACTTTGGCTAAGCACGTGTATACAGTTTGAAAGGAATAGAAATGCACCAAGGCATCATGAAAGCCTGGCTTGAATCGTCTCATCTTAATGGCGCGAATTTGACCTATGTAGAAGAGATGTATGAAGCCTATCAAGAAGATCCGCAGTCAGTAATTGAAGACTGGCGTGTCGTGTTTGATAACCTCCCTCTAGTGAATGGTACATCTAGTGACGTGCCTGAAGCTGCCCACTCTAAAGTACGCGACTATTTTCGTAGTCTTGCATTAGATGGACGTCAGAAAGGTTCACCTAAGGTGACCGATCACGAAGTCGATGCAAAACAAGTTAAAGTCCTACAGATGATTAACGCGCACCGTTTTCGTGGTCATCAGAACGCGAATTTGGACCCGTTAGACATTTGGAAACGCGATAAAGTTTCTGAATTAGACCCGGTTTTCCACGGTCTAGACAGCGATGATATGCAGCGTGAATTCAATACCGGTTCGTTTGCTCATGGTGGTGATACCATGAAGCTAGTCGATCTTGTTAAAGCGTTAAAAGCCACTTATTGTGGTTCGATTGGCGCAGAATACATGCATATCACTGATACGGACGAGAAACGCTGGATCCAGCAACGTCTCGAACCGTCTCTCGGTGCCGCAAAATATTCTAAAGCCGATAAAACTCGCATTCTTGAAGGACTTAACGCAGCCGAAGGTATCGAAAAATACCTTGGAGCTAAGTTCCCAGGTGCAAAACGTTTCTCACTCGAAGGTGGTGATGCGCTTGTTCCTATGATGCGCGAAATACTTTATCGTGCGGGTGATGCAGGTACCAAAGAAGTGGTCATCGGCATGGCTCACCGTGGTCGTTTAAATCTACTCGTCAATGTGCTTGGTAAAAAACCATCAGAGTTGTTTGATGAATTTGCCGGTAAGCATAGCGATGAACTTAACGGCTCGGGTGATGTTAAGTATCACCAAGGTTTTTCCTCAGATTTTGAAACACCCGGTGGCAATGTCCATCTTGCACTCGCCTTTAACCCATCTCACTTAGAGATCGTAAATCCAGTGGTTATTGGTTCAGTACGTGCTCGTTTAGACCGACGTGAATGTGACACCGGCCTGCAAGTGATGCCAATCACCATCCATGGTGATTCTGCTATTACGGGTCAGGGCATTGTTCAAGAAACCTTTAATATGTCGCAAACTCGCGGCTTTAAAGTAGGCGGTTCAATCCGTATCGTTGTCAACAACCAAGTCGGTTTTACCACAAACTTGATGGAAGATGTTCGTTCAACAGAATACTGTACTGATATTGCCAAGATGGTACAGGCGCCTATTTTTCACGTTAATGCTGATGACCCTGAAGCGGTCGCTTTTGTTTCTCAACTTGCTGTTGATTACCGAAATGAATTTAAGCGTGATGTGGTGATTGATTTGGTTTGTTATCGTCGTCATGGCCATAACGAAGCGGATGAGCCGAGTGCGACTCAGCCATTGATGTACGCCAAAATCAAAAAACATCCTACACCAAGAAAAATCTACGCCGACAAGCTCATTGCTGAAAATGCAATCGGCAGCGACGAAGTAACCTCGATGGTGAACGCTTATCGTGATGCATTAGATGAAGGCGATTGTGTGGTTAAAGAGTGGCGTCCTATGACGTTACATTCTGTCGACTGGACACCCTATATCGGCGCTGAGTGGAATGATGATTATCCTGCGCAAATGTCAATGGATCGCATTAAGAACCTCGCCGATAAAATCAGTTATGTGCCAGAAAGCCACAAGTTGCAATCTCGAGTAGCAAAAATCTACAAAGACCGTCTATCGATGGCTGCTGGCGAAAAGCTTCTCGATTGGGGTTTTGCCGAGACGTTGGCATACGCATCCATTCTTGAAGATAAGAAGCGTATCCGCATTACAGGTCAAGATTCAGGCCGTGGAACATTCTTCCATCGTCATGCTGTATTGCATAATCAAAATGACGCAACGGCGTATATGCCATTGCGTAATATCGCTGACGATCAAGGCCCAATTGACCTTATTGATTCTGTCTTGTCTGAGGCATCAGTGCTTGCATTTGAGTATGGCTATGCAACGGCGGAACCTGGTGGACTGACACTGTGGGAGGCTCAGTTTGGTGATTTCGCTAACTGTGCACAGGTGGTGATTGACCAATTCTTGTCATCTGGTGAGCAAAAGTGGGGCCGTCTATGTGGCCTAACGATGTTGCTGCCACACGGTTATGAAGGTCAAGGCCCTGAGCATTCAAGTGCGCGTCTAGAACGCTTCTTACAGCTTTGTGCTAACCACAATATGCAAGTTTGTGTGCCATCAACGCCAGCGCAGGTTTATCACATGTTGCGCCGTCAAGTTGTACGTCCTATGCGTCGTCCACTTGTGGTTATGTCACCTAAATCACTGCTACGTCATCCATTAGCGGTTTCAAGCTTGGAAGAGTTAGCCGAAGGTACATTCCAAAATGTTATCGGTGAAATTGATGACTTAGAGCCGAGTAAAGTTGATCGCGTTGTGTTCTGTAGCGGTAAAGTTTACTTCGAATTGCTAGAGCGTCGTCGTAAAGAAGGCAAAGATAACGTCGCACTTATTCGCGTGGAACAATTATATCCGTTCCCACATGAAGAAGCGGCAGCGATGATCGCTGATTATGCACACGTCAAAGATTTTGTTTGGTGCCAAGAAGAGCCGCAAAACCAAGGGGCTTGGTATTGCAGCCAACATCATTTCTGGAGCGTTGTACCTGCAGGAGCTCAGTTGAGCTACGCCGGTCGTGAAGCTTCAGCAGCGCCAGCATGTGGTTACCCTACGCTGCACGCTCAGCAACAAGAATCGTTAATTAGCAGTGCATTAAAACTGTAGTTATAGACATTATATAAAAAGGATCGTTATCCATGAGTATCGAAATTAAGGTACCCGTACTGCCAGAATCTGTTGCTGATGCAACTATTGCTACTTGGCATGTTCAAGCTGGTGAGCAAGTTTCTCGTGATCAAATCCTTGTTGATATTGAAACCGACAAAGTCGTACTTGAAGTTGTTGCACCTGAAGATGGTCAAATTGCTGAATTCCTTGCGGAAGAAGGCGAGACTGTTTTAGGCGAAGCCGTGATTGCTAAGTTCGTTGCTGGCGCAGTAGCGGGTCAAGAAGTGACTAAAGCTGAAGCTGAAGCGGCAACGCCTGCAGCTGCAGCTGAAGAGACAAGTGATGCTTTAAGCCCATCAGTTCGACGTTTAATTGCTGAGCATAATCTTAATGCAAACGCAGTTAAAGGCACTGGCGTTGGTGGCCGTATTACTAAGGAAGATGTTGAAGCATTTGTTAAAAATGCTAAAGCAGCTCCTGCCCCTAGCGCACCAGCCGTTGTTGCAGCGCCGCTTGCTGAACGTAGTGAAAAGCGTGTACCGATGAGCCGTCTGCGTAAGACGATTGCTAATCGTCTACTTGAAGCTAAAAATTCTACTGCCATGCTAACGACGTTTAACGAAGTTAACATGAAGCCAATCATGAATATCCGTAAGCAATATCAAGAAGTTTTTGAGAAGCGCCACGGTATCCGTTTAGGTTTTATGTCTTTCTACGTGAAAGCCGTGACTGAAGCATTGAAGCGATTCCCAGAAGTTAACGCTTCTATTGATGGTGACGAAATTGTTTATCATAACTATTTCGACATCAGCATCGCCGTTTCGACCCCTCGTGGTCTAGTGACTCCAGTGCTGCGTGACACCGATAAGATGAGCCTTGCAGACATCGAGCGTAATGTTCGTGAACTTGCGCTTAAAGGCCGTGACGGTAAGTTAACTGTTGCTGACATGACCGGCGGTAACTTCACCATCACTAACGGTGGTGTATTTGGCTCGCTAATGTCGACTCCAATTTTGAACCTGCCACAAAGCGCGATTTTAGGCATGCATGCCATCAAAGATCGCCCTATGGCAGTTAATGGTCAGGTTGAAATCCTGCCTATGATGTACCTCGCACTTTCTTACGATCATCGTATCGTAGATGGTCGTGAGTCGGTTGGTTATTTGGTTGCTATTAAAGACTTCCTAGAAGACCCAACTCGTCTGCTACTTGACCTATAAATCAAGACAGACAATACCCTCGCTGCAGGTCCATTTGGGCCTGTTGAAAAATTGATTAGTAGTATAATGGATAGATCATCATGAATTTGCATGAGTATCAGGCAAAATCTTTATTTGCCGAATATGGTTTACCAGTGTCAGAAGGTTTTGCATGTGATACAGCTCAAGAAGCTGTAGAAGCTGCAGGACATATTGGCGGTGATATGTGGGTTGTTAAGTGTCAAGTACACGCAGGCGGCCGTGGTAAAGCAGGTGGCGTTAAAGTTACTGGCGATAAAGAAGAGATCAGAGCATTTGCTGAAAAGTGGTTAGGTAAGAACCTAGTAACTTATCAAACTGACGAGAAAGGCCAGCCGGTTGCTAAAATCTTAGTAGAAACCTGTACCGATATCGCAGAAGAATTATACCTAGGTGCTGTTGTAGACCGTGCAACACGACGCGTTGTGTTCATGGCTTCAACTGAAGGTGGTGTTGAAATTGAAACTGTGGCAGAAGAAACGCCAGAGTTGATCCATAAAGCTATCATCGACCCGATTACAGGTCCTCAACCATACCAAGCACGTGATCTTGGCTTCAAATTGGGTCTAAACCCAACACAAATGAAGCAGTTCACTAAAGTCTTTATGGGCTTGGCGAAAATGTTTGAAGATCATGATTTCGCATTACTCGAAATCAACCCACTTGTTATCACAAACGAAGGCAACATTCATTGTCTTGATGGCAAGATTGGTATCGACGGTAACGCTTTATTCCGTCAGCCTAAAATCCGTGATATGCACGATCCATCACAAGATGATGCTCGTGAAGCTCACGCTGCTAAGTTTGAACTTAACTATGTAGCACTTGACGGAAACGTGGGTTGTATGGTTAACGGCGCAGGCCTAGCAATGGGTACGATGGATATCGTAAACCTTCATGGCGGCAAGCCGGCTAACTTCCTCGATGTAGGAGGCGGAGCAACTAAAGAACGTGTTGCTGAAGCATTCAAGATCATCTTGTCAGATTCAAATGTTAAGGCTGTTCTTGTGAACATCTTTGGCGGTATCGTTCGTTGTGACATGATTGCTGAAGGCATCATTGGCGCAGTGAAAGAAGTTGGCGTTGAAGTGCCTGTTATTGTACGTCTAGAAGGGACTAACGCTGAACTGGGTCGTGAAGTGCTTGCGAACTCAGATCTAGATATCATTGCTGCTACAAGTCTAACTGACGCGGCTGAGCAAGTTGTTAAAGCTGCGGAGGGCAAATAATGTCTGTCTTAATTAATAAAGATACCAAAGTTATCTGTCAAGGTTTCACTGGCGGTCAAGGTACATTCCACTCTGAGCAAGCTATCGATTACGGTACTCAGATGGTCGGTGGTGTATCACCAGGGAAAGGCGGTAAAATTCACCTAGGTCTTCCAGTATTTAATACTGTTAAAGACGCAGTTGAAGTGACAGGCGCTACAGCGTCAGTTATCTACGTACCAGCACCTTTTTGTAAAGATGCAATCCTTGAAGCAATCGACGGTGGCATTGAGCTAATCGTATGTATTACTGAAGGTATTCCTACGTTAGATATGCTTCAAGTTAAAGTTAAACTTGAAGAGACTGGCGTACGTATGATCGGTCCTAACTGCCCAGGTGTTATCACTCCGGGTGAATGTAAGATTGGTATCATGCCTGGTCATATTCACAAGCCGGGTAAAGTCGGTATTGTTTCTCGCTCTGGTACGTTGACGTACGAAGCGGTTAAGCAAACAACTGACGAAGGTTTCGGCCAATCAACATGTGTTGGTATTGGTGGCGACCCTATTCCTGGTACTAACTTCATCGACGTATTGGAAATGTTCCAAAACGATCCACAAACTGAAGCAATCGTAATGATTGGTGAAATTGGTGGTACTGCTGAAGAAGAAGCAGCTGAATACATTAAAGCGAATGTGACTAAGCCTGTTGTTTCATACATTGCTGGTGTTACTGCACCTGAAGGCAAGCGTATGGGCCATGCTGGCGCGATTATCGCTGGCGGTAAAGGTACTGCAGAAGATAAGTTTGCTGCGCTAGAAGCAGCAGGCGTAACAACTGTACGTTCTCTTGCTGATATTGGTAAAGCACTTCGTACTAGAACGGGTTGGTAATAACCACGTTTTATTGAAAAGCCGCTCTCTTGTAGAGCGGCTTTTTTATTGGCTCATTTAAAGGGCTCATAGATGATTTCTATTTTAGTTAGCGATATTCATTAGGGCATTAAGTCATTTCTAATTATTATTTTTGTCGCAAGCATAAGACAGCACTATTACTGCTCATTATAAATCACTGACTCTTCCATAATACCTAGCGTACCATCTGCAACGTTTTCAATTTGCAGCATTAGCTACCATAAAATATTTCTACCAGCACTTCTTAAATTAAAGTCGGTGGGGTTAACGGTATTTAAACGATTAAAAATATTAATCAGCGAATAATATAGAAGTCCTATTGATCAAACGAAAAGCTAATCGAGTTGCAGTTTTAAACAAGCTATTGGTATGCCGTTAACGTGATGGGTTAAACACTGGAGAAGACTCATTTAAAGAAGCACTGTTAGCGTATCTACATTAATCTGCCTTATTGTTTTTAGAGCTTAATAGTGCATTTATCAGTGTGGCTAGAACTTATGGTGCAAAAATCGCTATATTTAGTCAAAAATATGGCGGTATAGCCACCATCTGTTATACCTAATTTATCTATAGAGGAACTTGTAGGTACATTATATGTCTATGGTCAGTGCAAAAGAGTTTTCGGATTGGTTAAGGTTAAGGTTTGAAGGGCTTAGTGAAGGAGTATCTTTAAGCCGAAAAGATATCAATCAGCTTACGGGTCGGCAAAATTTTTCATCAGATTTTGTTAATGATATTCATTTTGAATTAATGCGTCATGATTTAGCTTTTGTGACGGACACGTCTCGTGAAAATTTTTATCTAGTTCCAATTAATAAACAATCGTGGCGTGTAAAGCTCGAAGAGCAGTTTGAGAAAGAGATTTTTTGTAATGTCATACCGCTAAATATCTCTAATAATTAAGCGAGGTCAACGAGTCTGTGGGATCTTCTTTGGGATTTAGTCTCTTTGTAAAAAATTTAATATTGTTAGCAGCGGATGCTTATAGCCCCTCAATAATTTAATTCCTATCTCCAAACACTATTTTTCATATAAGTCAGTGTTTACCTTGGTTCACTTCGTTAAATGACTTTAATATCCCTTTAATCTGTTACCATTACGGCTAATTTTTCTCGGTCGATAGACTTGGGTTGCTACAATTTTATAGGATGTTGTAAACAAAAAATGGTTATTATTTCAATCGTTTTCCCGCTCATTTTTATGGCTGTTTTAGGTTATGTATTAACCACTAAATCCATTTTTTCTAAAGAACAAATTAGCGGTATTAGTTTGTTTACCTTCTATCTCAGCATACCTGCGTTTTTGTTTATTAATATGGTTCAAGCAGACCTTAGTAAGAGCTTTGATGTTAAAGCCTTAGCCTGTTTTTACTTGCCTGTACTTACAGCATATGGCGTCGGCGTCGCGTTATATTGTTTCCTACGTAAAGGTCAGGCTAAGCTTATCGCTAATGCGTCTGCTTACGGCCTCGGATGCAGTTATTCAAATACAATCTTGGTCGGCCTACCTATTATTATCGGGGCGCTTGGACAAGAGATGATGGGAAATGTATTTGTAATTATTACATTTCATAGTGCATTACTGTTCTCTTTAACCTTCATGCTAGCGTTGAGAGAAGAGGGCGCTGGTGTTAAGTGTTGGCCTTTTATAAAAGGGATAGTGCTTAACCCGATAGTGATGAGTATTTCTTTAGGTTTACTGCTGAATTTACTGCACATTCCGCTATATGAAAATGTGGTTAATGGGATTAATTTACTTAGTCAGCCAGCGTTAGCCTGTGCACTTTTTGTATTGGGTGCCAACCTGAGTTTTTATAAAATAGCTAAGGACTGGAAATTGGCATTGCTTGCTTCGTTGGTTAAGTTGTTACTGCTTCCTTCGCTCGTTTATGCTTTGGGGTTATCATTGAAGTTGGAGGAGCAACTGTTAGCGGTACTTGTACTCTTAAGTGCTTCACCTCTCGGTATCAATGCATATCTGGTGGCAATGCAAGTAAAGGCTCAACAAACAGTGATAGCCAGTACTGTGGTGCTTTCCACAGTACTGTGTGTATTTTCAATGAGCTTTTGGTTAGCGATTTTATTATGAGTGATTTACATTATTGCTCGCATGTCTAGCGCGAGAAAACTCCGCTGGCGATAGGATATAGGTATCTTCGCTGTAAAAATCTTCGCTGTTTGCCATCCTCCACCATTCTCTCCAAGGTCCCTCTATTGGTTTTTCATCGACCAAGTCATTTTCCTTTAAAGGTTTAATGAGACTGCCTACAGACATTAGTAGGCCATATGGGGTGCGTCTTTTTAGCATATGCGGCATGAGTTTGGCGGGATTATCTAACCCCATCGTACCGACCAGTTCGAAGAAGCTTTCAATGGTGTTGTTGTGGTAGTTTTTAACCCGTTCACTTTTTTCAACCACATTAACCGCCTTGCTTCTGGCGGGATCTTGTGTGGCAATGCCCGTAGGACACATGTTGTTATTACAATGACGAGATTGAATACAGCCAAGCGACATCATCATGGTGCGGGCTGCATTAACGGTATCCGCACCCATGGCAATTTTGGCTAACAAGTCGAAACTGGATGCTGTTTTACCCGAAGCGATAATATTAATTTTGTCTCTGAGTCCAGTGCCTATAAGCGCATTGTGAACAAAATATACGCCTTCAAGACATACCATGCCTAAACGATTAGAAAACTCGACGGGTGCGGCACCAGTGCCGCCCTCTGCACCATCTACAGTGATGAAGTCGGGTGTTATCCCTGTTTCAAGCATCGCTTTGCATAGACCCAGAAATTCAACTGGATTACCCATGCATAGTTTGAAGCCAACCGGTTTTCCTTCGCTTAATGTTCTCAGTTTAACAACAAAATTGAGCAGATCTTTGGGAGTTGTACATTCAGGGTTAACCGCGGGAGACACACAATCTCTGTCTTTGGGAATATGGCGTATAGCGGCAATTTCATCAGTGATTTTTGCTGCGGGTAAAACGCCGCCATGTCCGGGTTTTGCGCCTTGTGAGAGCTTTATCTCAATCATCTTTATCTGTGGTCGAGTTGCCATGGCACTGAAAGTGTCTGGGTTAAAGTTACCTTCATCATCACGGCATCCAAATAATCCTGAGCCAATCTGCCAAACGATATCACCATGATGTTTCAAGTGGTAAGGGCTAACACTACCTTCTCCTGTATTGTGGTAACAGCCGGCTTTCAGGGCGCCTAGGTTTAGCGCTTCAATAGCATTAGCACTAAGAGAGCCAAAGCTCATTGCTGATATGTTTAAGTAGGAGGCATCGTAGGGTTTTAAGCAGTCAGGCCCACCAAAGCGAACACGTTTAGCCTCTGCCACCACATGCAGAGGGTGTAATGATTGCCAGAGACTTAAATAATTATCTTCTAAAAGATCGCGCTGAGTACCAAAAGCAATGGTGTCACGTACATTTTTAGCTCTTTGATACACTAGTGAGCGCTGCTCGCGGTTAAAAGGCTTCTCTTCAGTGTCATTGGCAATAAAATATTGTTGAATTTCGACACGATAGGATTCAAGGAAGTATCGAATATGCGCCACAACAGGGTATAAACGATTTAAAGTATGTTTGCTGTGGTACATATCAAAATAACCAACAGCGGTATAGCTGAGCGTAAACAGCAGCAATAATATCGTCCCTACACCTACCTGGCTGAGGGCAAAGTTAATGGCGAACAAATTTCCAAAGGAAGCGATAATCCAAAAGAATTTTTGCATGATGGTCATAATTGTTCCTTACTATTATACAGCAGATAAGTCTCAGTGATATTGAAAGCCATTATTGCAATTTAGGCAAACTTGTTTTAATACTTTCTAATTTAAACAGAAACTGGGTATATTAATAGCAATAATCGTCAATGAGTCGCGAATACAGATAGGCATACAAAGCTGAATCAGTCGTATGTTGCAGTGATGTGCAATACCAAGGAGTTCAAAGTGATAATCGCAGAAACGGAACGGCTAATCTTACGCAGGTTTGAGTCTAAAGATATTAAAGCTATTTTTTTACTCAATAGTATTCCGGAAATTCTCACCTATATACCGGGTGCGCCGATGACGAACATTTCTCAGGCTGAACAGATTTTCGAAAATATGATATTGAAAAATTATGAACAATTTGGCTATGGCCGTTGGGCTGTAGAGCATAAGGCCGATGGTAACGTTATCGGTTTTTGTGGGCCGAAATATATCGACGAGTTTGATGAAGTGGAATTGGGATACCGTTACTTACCCGCTTATTGGGGGAAAGGGATCGGAGGCGAGGCTGGCAGTGCCGCACTATCAAAATTCGTAGATTACGGTGTCAAAGAAGCGATTGCATTGATTTTGATCGGTAATAAAGGCTCTGAAGGGGTCGCTAAAAAGTTAGGCATGACAGAACGTGGTAGAGACAAATTTATGGGGCATAAAGTAAACGTCTTTCACAAACATCTCTAATATCGAGAACCCATTTACTCGAATACAGTGATTTCAATTCCCGCGGAATGAGCAACTATATAGTGGAATGGAGATAAAACAAAAAAACCAGCATTAAGCTGGTTTTTGTTTTTTTAATTTCTTTTATGCTTCGCCGTGCTCGCAGTTGTCGTTAGTGCAAACACCATAAAGGTATAAACTGTGGTTTGTCAGTTTAATATTGTGCTTCATCGCGATTTCATCTTGACGCTGCTCAATCATATCGTCTGAGAATTCGAACACTTTGCCACAAGTTAAACAAACTAGATGGTCATGATGATGCTGGGTAGCAAGTTCAAATACTGCTTTGCCGCTTTCAAAGTGGTGGCGGGTAACAATGCCTGCATCGTCAAACTGATTGAGAACTCGATAAACAGTTGCCAATCCAATTTCTTCACCCAATACGAGCAGTTTTTTATAGAGATCTTCAGCACTGATGTGTTGACTCTCTGGCGCTTGCATCAATTCTAAAATTTTGACTCGTGGTAAGGTTACTTTCAAACCCGCTTTCTTTAGCGCTTGATTTCCATCTGTCATTATTGGTCTCTTGATTGCAGAACGGCCTGATAACACGAGCCAGTTCATATGTGGGTATGCAATCCATTATATGTGCACAATTAGAAAACTTAAACCTTTGATCTATCAATAAGCCATCTATTGTAGATAAAAGCGATAAAGCCGATATAAAACAAGCAATTTAAGCATACTTTTTGTATTGTTATTAGTGTTTATACTAACGCCTAATGTGAAAAGGGTTGTTAACTAGGCAAAATGGAAATAATAAAACTAAGAAATAGGATTGTAGATGTACCAGCAGATAGTGATATTAACCGGAGCAGGGATCTCCGCAGAATCTGGATTACGTACCTTTCGAGATCAAGATGGTTTATGGGAGGAGCACAAGATTGAAGAAGTTGCCACACCTGAAGGTTATGAGAATGACCCACTGCTCGTTGAAAAATTTTATAATGAGCGCTGGCAACAGTTTCATAATGGGTCCATCGAGCCTAACGCAGGTCATTTAGCCCTGGCAAAATTAGAAAGTGAGTTCGATGGTAAGTTGCTCGTCGTAACGCAAAATATTGATGATTTGCATGAGAGAGCGGGATCACAGCGTCTATTGCATATGCATGGCGAACTTTCAAAAGGACGTTGTCCGCGTTCTAGACAAACCTTTCTGCTTAGAGAGCCTTTTGGCCCAGATCATACTTGTACCTGCTGTATTCCAGCGCAAAGGCTCAGGCCTCATGTTGTTTGGTTTGGAGAGATGCCAATAGGCCTCGATAGAATTCAACATGCATTGGATACGTGCGATCTGTTTATCGCCATTGGCACTTCAGGCACGGTTTATCCCGCAGCGGGTTTTGTCGATACCGCTAATCACCATGGTGCTCAAACGATTGATGTTAATTTATTGCCGGCAGATCGCCACAGTCAATTTCAGTATCATTTAGAGGGTAAAGCCAGTGAGGTTTTACCGAAATTAGTTGAACAGATCCTGCAAGGTAAAGTCCTTAATGATCAGTTACAAGTAGGGTAGCGTCAATGCGTGAACAAATTGATACTCCAAGGCAGGCGATTATAATGCGTGGACTGCCCGGTAGTGGTAAAAGTTACTGGGTGTCGCAGTTTGTCGAGGCTAAAGTTCAGCAGATGGAGTTGAGCGGCACGCCCGCTCAAGTCGAGGTTTTTTCAACCGACCAGTACTTTTGTCAAAACGGTATTTATCAGTTTAATGTTAAATTGTTGTCCAAATACCACCAATTAAACCTGACAGCCTTTATTGAAGCGATGTCGGATGCTGTACCGTTTGTTATTTGTGATAACACCAATCTAGCACTGTGGGAGTTTAAGGCATATCAAGCTGCTGCAGTAGCGTTAGGGTACGAGGTTCGCATACAGCAAATGGGTGTTCCTACAGATTTAGAACACCAATTAGTGTGCGCAAAACGCAATCGTCATCATGTTCCACTCAATAGTATCAAACGCATGGGATCAGTGTTTGAAGCCCACTAATTCTTAGGCTGCTTAGCTTTCATTATTACGCTAAACGTCATTATGGTAAATGGCGTATCAGCCATAATGGGGCCAATCTTACCGCTCATCACTGTTGCTAATCCATCGTTTATCGCGATATGCAAGGTATGCTCGACTGCACAATATTGTCACCACAGCGTAAACTTCAACATGCTCTAGTTTGGCGTCAATACCCTTGTTGCCTTGGGTATCGTCGAGGTTCAGATAGGTTTCTGACAAGGCAATATCTAAGCGTAGAGTTGTAATTGACCATCTTTGTCGCAAGCCCTGCTTTACACTTGTTCAGGCATAACACCATCAAATGGCTCTATGGGGCACACCATCTGCTGTCTCTCTGAACTTGAATTCGTTATCTGCTAACACGTGGGGGGGTGAGTGTTTTGATTGAATAAGTAGATTGTAAACCGAGAGGGCATATTAACAGGGGCTAGGGCAAGGTTAGTCGATTTTAGCATTGTAAGATAACAGAGACTTTGCGTCTAAGCCCTGAATAATTACGTGCGTTAGATTATTAAAAACAAGGGCATTATTGTAAGTCAAAGATAAAGATGATTAAAATAACCATATATGTGAGTCAATAAAAAAGCCTATAGATTTTCATCTATAGGCTTTTATTAAAGTGTAAAACTCCTAGGAGCAATAACTATGATTAATAGTTACTTCTTAGCTTCAGCAGCTTTTCTTTCTCTAACATCAGCGATAACTTTCTCAGCAATGTTGTTTGGACACTGACTGTAGTGAGAGAACTCCATAGAGAACTGACCACGGCCTGATGTCATAGTACGTAGTGTACTGATGTAACCAAACATTTCTGATAACGCTACGTCAGCTTTTATACGAACACCTGAAACGCCAGCCATTTGGTCTTTAATCATGCCACGACGACGGTTAAGGTCACCAATAACATCACCAACATGGTCATCTGGAGTGAACACGTCAACAGCCATGATTGGCTCAAGAAGCTTAGGATCTGCCTTTGGAATTGACTGACGGAAAGCACCTTTTGCAGCGATTTCGAATGCGATAGCTGACGAGTCAACTGCATGGAAAGCACCATCATGAAGTTCAAACTCAACGTCAAGCACAGGGAAACCAGCAATAGTACCGGTACCCATTAAGCTCTTGAAGCCTTTCTCAACGGCTGGCCAGAATTCCTTAGGAACGTTACCACCAACAACTTTAGAGGTAAATGTTAAACCAGTGTTGGCTTCGCCTGGACGGATGATGTAATCGATCTTACCGAATTGACCAGAACCACCAGACTGCTTCTTGTGCGTGTAGCTATCTTCAACAACCTGAGTGATAGTCTCACGGTATGCCACTTGTGGCTCACCGACAACCAAGTCAACACCGTAGGTACGCTTAAGGATATCAACCTTAATGTCTAGATGAAGTTCGCCCATGCCTCTAAGGATGGTTTCACCTGAATCTTCGTCAGTTTCAACGCGGAAAGTTGGATCTTCAGCAATCATTTTACCGATAGCGATACCCATCTTCTCACTGCCACCTTTATCTGTCGGTTTAACAGAGATAGAGATAACTGGCTCTGGGAATACCATAGCTTCTAGAGTACAAGGGTGCTTAGGATCACAAATAGTGTGACCAGTTTGCACGTTCTTCATACCCACGATAGCGATAATGTCACCAGCTTGTGCTGAAGATAACTCGTTACGCTCATCGGCTTGCATCTCAACCATACGACCAACACGCTCAGTTTTACCTGTGAACGAGTTAAGGATGGTGTCACCCTTGTTAAGTGTACCTGAGTAAATACGTACGAAGGTCAGGGCACCGAAACGGTCATCCATGATCTTGAATGCTAATGCTTTAAGTGGCTCATCGGCAGATACGATAGCGAATTCACCATTTGGCTCGCCTTCTTCGTCGGTAAGCGGCTGTGGATCAACTTCCTGTGGAGCTGGTAAGTAATCAACAACGGCGTCAAGCAGAAGCTGCATACCTTTGTTCTTGAAAGCAGAACCACAGTATGTTGGGAAGAAATCTATCTTACGAGTACCGGTACGGATACAACGCTTGATGTCTTCCATAGATGGCTCTACGCCTTCCATGTATGCTTCTAATAAGTCATCGTCTTGCTCAAGAGCAGTTTCGATTAGCATTTCACGGTATTCTTCTACAAGCTCTACCATGTCAGCAGGAATTTCTTCAATCTTGTAGTTTTCAGCTTGTCCGGTTTCGTCCCATATCCAAGCCTTACGAGTCAGCAGATCAACCAGACCTGTGAACTCATCTTCGATACCGATCGGAAGTACCATGATGATCGGGTTAGCACCCAGAACATCTTTAGTTTGCTTAACAACACGTAGGAAGTCAGCACCCATACGGTCTAACTTGTTGACGAAGATGATACGAGCAACTTCTGATTCGTTAGCATAACGCCAGTTAGTTTCTGATTGTGGTTCAACACCACCAGAACCACAGAATACGCCGATACCGCCATCAAGCACTTTAAGAGAACGATAAACTTCTACTGTGAAGTCAACGTGGCCAGGGGTGTCAATAACGTTGAAACGGTGGTCGTTCCAAAAACAACTAACAGCAGCAGACTGAATGGTAATACCACGCTCAGCTTCCTGTTCCATGAAGTCAGTTGTTGATTCGCCATCATGAACTTCACCGATCTTATGGATTTTACCGGTAAGCTTAAGGATACGCTCAGTTGTGGTGGTCTTACCCGCGTCAACGTGAGCAAAGATACCAATGTTTCTGTACTTTGATAAATCAGTCATTTTTCTACTCTATTGGAGTTACGTTCTAAAATTCCGCGCAAGTATAGCAATACTTTCCCATTTATTTTATTCATTTTTATCATTCAGGGCTAAATTTCGCGAAATATCATGAAAAAACCATATTTTTTGGCCTAAAAGGGCTCCGGGCAATGTTTCACAACGCTCCGTTTGGCAGGCGGTGTTGCTTAATTCTTATACTGAGAACTGAAAAGCCAGTGGCAAGCTAACGCATATTGCAGATTCAGCAGATCCAATAAACGAAGAGGATTCGCGTTGCTTTTGGTGCACTTCCAACGGTTATTCCAACGGCAATGTCAGTTGCAATAGTGAGTTCGAAAAATAGCCGTTAGCTGACGTTAAAGGCTAACAGCGAGTATTTGATATATTAGCATTCAACATTAATGTTAAATGCTAAATAAATAACATGAAAAGTGCGGGCTTAGGCTCAACGGAACCTAATCCAATGAAAGAACGGGCTCAACAGCTCATGATTGCTCTTGCCTTTACCTTAACCTGCATCGCTAATCGATTGAGCTTTAAAAATAAATTGACCTAGTTGCTATTGTAACACTGCTAACTTTTAATGATTGGCGCACGCTTTTAGTGCACTTTCAGGATAAGCGGGCGTTGCAAATAACAAGTAAAGTCCTCGGCTTATCGACTCATCTTATGTTGAGCTAGATCAAGCGCTTCGATTCACTGAGGTGAGCAGAGCCGCTGTGCAAAACCGGTTTCTGAACATAAACTGCGTCGTAAAGATGTTGTTGCGAGTGCGAAGGTGCAAGATATGACTGCTAATGTATAGCGCATCTTAGTTCATCTGCTAGCTGAAACTTACACCATTACTGACGATGGACAGTCAAAAGGTGATCATTAAAGAGCACGTTTATAATGCGTTAATATCAGCGCTAGAAGCAGCATTTATGAGCTAAATAGTAACCAAATGTAAGGACGGTTAGCGCTGGGAATTGACGGTTTTAAATGCTCGCGGTAGCCAAATCCACAATAGAGCGACTGAGCGACGCGGAAAAGCGCGTGGCGAATATATCGCTGACTTAATGGCACCCAAGCCACCTTATCCACATTTTGTTCCCTCGAAACCGTTCATGCTTTGTTACAGTCCTTTGCACAATAATTTGTCCCTTTTACACTAGCATTACGTAATCCACTTGATTAGCTGAAAACTAAATAGAGTAAGGGATAAAATATGCAGGTAAAAGGGATGATTTTTGCTATTGGCGGTAAACTCAAGTCGGTTAACTTTATTGGCCTCATTAGCAGGCTCTTACTTGGCTTAGCGATGGTATTCATTCTGCTGCTAGTGCCTTTAGGTGCTTATAGTAAAGCTGAACGTGATACCACTGAGGTTTTGATTCAGCAATCTCATATCGAAAAAGCACAGCTACAGAAGATGAAGCACTGGCTTGAAAATGGTGTGAAAGTGGTTGAACTGACGTTAGGCCCAATGCCTGCCGACAGACTGAATGTCGAATTGGTCAAAAAATCATTTGCGAATGAACCCGTCCCTTTTGCTCAAGTCATACGGGGGGATCCCAATAAAGTTAAGCTGCAAGTTAATCCAACTTGGCCTTTGCAAAACTTTGTTGATGACTGGACCTTATATCATGAGTTATCACACCTATATCTTCCCTACCTGAATTATTCAGCGTTTTGGCTCAATGAGGGCTTTGCCACCTATATGCAGAATGTCAGCATGCTAAACGGTGGGGTGATTGATAAAAAGGCGTTCATGCAGAAGGTGCTTGCGGGGTTAGAGAGGGGGCGTAAAAATACATTATTAAGACCGGGAAAACTAAGCGACGTTTCGGCCGATATGTGGCGTCAGCACGCCTATATGCGGGTGTATTGGACCGGTACAGCCTTTTTTGTTGAGGTTGACTTACTGCTGATGCAACAAGGAAGCAGTTTGGCGGCGGTGGTCGGAAAATACAGTCAGTGTTGTTTGGCACAAGAGAGTACGGGTGAAGCATTGATGCAGCAGTTAGATGCTATTGCTGATACTCGCTTATTTTATCAAACGTACCGCCGTTATATCGATAGACAGGATTTCCCGATGATTAAAGCTGAGCAGCTGCAACGATTAGCGCGGTATTATTCATCACAAGGCAATTTACTAAGGCATTTTCCAGAGCATTCGCAAGCGCATTCAAAAGATGGTTCATTACAGAATTGAGTTTTCAGCATTAAATCTTCAAGGCGATAAAAATGTGGGCTAAAAAGATAATGCAACGCCAACGGCCTGTACCGTCAGCGAGTTTATTGTTGTCCTAACCGTGACTGATAAACGCCTGTTTATCATCAGATAGCTTAATTTGGCTAGCGACGGTTTTCATCGCAGCTGTGAGTTTAGATAACTGCGTGGCTGAGATGGTATAGGGCGGCATGATGTAGATGAGATTGGAGAAAGGTCGGATCCAAACGCCTAAATCAACAAACTGCTGCTGAAGCTCAGCGGTATTCAATATCGAATTCATCTCTAATACGCCAACGGCACCGAGTACTCTGACATTCACAACGTTGCTAAACGCCTTGGCGTCAGCAAGTTCAGATTTCATCTGTGACTCAATACTTGATACCTGCGCTTGCCACTGTTGTTGGTTTATCAGTTCTAGACTGGCGATGGCAGCAGAGCAAGCGAGTGGATTCCCCATAAAAGTAGGACCATGCATGAAAACGCCTGCAGGAGAGTCGCTAACACCTTTGGCGACCTTATCACTACACATAGTTGCAGCAAGTGATATATAGCCACCCGTGAGCGCTTTACCCAAACACAAAATGTCGGCTTCAATGTTGGCGTGTTCATAAGCAAATAATTTGCCTGTACGGCCAAATCCAGTGGCGATTTCATCTAAAATGAGCAACACATCGTATTTGTCACAAAGGCGGCGCAAAGCTGTTAGATACTCAGGGTGATAAAAGCGCATGCCACCCGCACCTTGCATGATGGGCTCTATCAATACTGCCGCAATCTGTTGGTGATTGTTTTCAAACATGTCACTAATAGAGACCAATTCTTCAGGATCGAACGTATCCCCGAAGCAAGAGGTTGGCGCGGGGGCAAACAACTGTTTGGTCACCAACTCGCCAAACATGGTATGCATACCGCCATCAGGATCGCAAACGCTCATAGCGGCAAAAGTATCGCCATGGTAACCACTCTTGACCGTAAGAATTTTCTGTTTATCGGGTTTGGCTTTACCTTGCCAATATTGCAGCGCCATTTTCATTGAAACTTCAACTGCAATAGAACCTGAATCGGCTAGAAATACCTTTGTAAGATGCTCACTGGTCATATCCACAAGCATTCTTGCCAGCTCAATCGCAGGGCGATGGGTGATACCACCAAACATCACATGGCTTAGCTGCTGTGTCTGCTGTTGCATCGCGGCCACTATTTTTGGATGACTATAACCATGAACACAGGCCCACCACGAACTGGTGCCATCAATTAGCTTGTCACCATTTTGCAATGTGAGTTCGACCCCTTCAGCGCTTACCACACCAAAAGCCGGCAAGGCATTTTCCATCGACGTATAAGGGTGCCAAAGATGGTTCTTATCAAACTCCAAATCAATAGATTGATCGGCCGATTGCTCGACGGCTTGAGTGATTGAGTATTTTTTTGTGTTCATAAATTAACCGTTAGTAAACCTTTTAAACTGGTTGGCGTTGACAGGTTAAGGCTTGTAGGTATCCTAGGCAAGATAAATAATAACTAGATCACGCGATGCCTGTGGCTTATGTTACTGCTTAGTAAGGATATAATTTATAACCCTTACTTTTCCCTGTACATTTATTAGCTCAGTAATTATAAACACAGCGTTAGTATTGATACCAAAGCACGTTTTTTTAATGAGTGTGGTAGAAAAGGATTAAGTATGTCTGAAGTACAAGTGAGAAATAACTGGCAACGCGAAGAGATAGAAGCCTTGTTTGCGTTACCAATGAATGATTTGTTGTTTCAGGCGCATAGCGTACATCGCCAAGAGTTTGATCCCAATGAGGTTCAAATCAGCCGTTTACTCTCTATAAAGACAGGGGCTTGCCCGGAAGATTGTAAGTATTGTCCGCAAAGTGCTCGTTATGACACTGGTTTAGAAAAAGAACGTTTAGTCGCAATGGAAACGGTCTTAACTGAAGCGCGTAGCGCAAAAGCGGCTGGCGCTTCACGTTTTTGTATGGGGGCTGCTTGGCGTAATCCAAAAGAGCGCGACATGCCCTATCTAAAGACCATGGTTGAAGAGGTTAAAGCCTTGGGCATGGAAACGTGCATGACGCTAGGCATGCTTTCATCCGACCAAGCCGGTGAATTAGCCGATGCAGGACTAGATTATTACAACCATAACTTAGACACTTCACCTGAATATTATGGTGAAGTCATCACTACCCGCACTTACCAAAATCGATTAGACACGCTATCAAATGTGCGAGCTTCAGGAATGAAAGTGTGCTCAGGCGGTATTGTGGGGATGGGCGAGAAGGCAACCGATAGAGCAGGGCTACTGCAGCAGTTAGCCAACCTAGAGCAACACCCCGATTCAGTACCGATTAACATGTTGGTTAAAGTCGAAGGCACGCCATTTGAGAATATTGAAGATTTAGATCCGCTTGTGTTTGTGCGAACTATCGCTGTGGCGCGTATTATCATGCCCAAATCTCGTGTACGTTTGTCGGCCGGCCGTGAAAGCATGTCTGATGAATTACAAGCCATGTGCTTCTTTGCGGGGGCAAACTCAATCTTCTATGGCTGTAAGTTACTTACCACGGCAAATCCTGAAGAAAATGATGATATGAGTTTGTTTAAGCGTTTAGGTTTGCACCCAGAGCAGGGCGTGGCTGCAACGAAAGAGCAAGATAAAGCCATGCTGGCTAAAGCTGCAGCACAGCAAGACAAAAAATCCTCAGCATTTTACGATGCAGCAGCGCTTTAATTTTCAGTAAAACAATATCAGGCGCTAACATTCATTTTTAGCGCCTCGTTTGGCTAACGTATTGATAAGTTTTTATTATACTATGAGTACTTAGGTTCCGCTTTTCAATTGAGTCGAGTTAATGTCTGACGCTGCTGATCGAAATACAACACCGCCTTCACTGCAATCGAGAGTCATCGATAAAAATCGTGAACTCGATAATAAAGGACTGTTGAGAAAGAGAGTTGAGGTTATCCTTGATACTGAACATGCTAATTGCTTTGAAGTCGATGATTTACCATACATAAATTTTAGCAGTAATGACTACTTAGGCTTGTCGAGGTCTGCAAATGTCATTGATGCGCTGCATAAAGGCGCGCAGGATTATGGTGTTGGCGGCACATCGTCTCCGTTGGTGACTGGTTATAATCAAGCCCACCAACAATTGGAGCAAGTCCTTTGCCAAGCAACGGGTCACGAAGCCGCATTACTATTTTGCTCCGGTTTTAGCGCCAATAATGCCTTAATGAAAAGCCTGTTTAACGGCAACGATACGGTAGTGGCCGATAAACTGGTACACGCCTCGGTGATTGATGGATTACAAGAGAGTGGCGCTGTTATAAAGCGTTTTCTTCATAATGATTTAGCATCAGTAAACACCCATTTTGAACGTCATGCTCCCTGCGCTTTATTAACTGAAAGCGTCTTTAGCATGGATGGCGATATTGCGCCTTTGGCTGAATTATCGGCGCTGTGTAGACAGTATAATGCGTGGCTTATTGTTGATGATGCACATGGCTTTGGGATTATCGGCGACAAGGGGCTTGGCGCCAGCGCACTTGCAGGCGATATTCATATCGATGCGCAGATAGTCACTTTTGGAAAAGCACTCGGCGGCCAGGGCGCAGCCATTTTAGGAAGCCGTGAGTTAATCGACTACCTCGTTGCCAATGCCCGTCATTATATCTATTCGACGGCGTTGTCTCCTGCCATGGCGTGCGCTGTTTGCGCTGCAGTAGAAACAATTATTGAGCGTCCCTCACTCAATGAGCAGCTACAGCAGAACATTGATTGTTTTATAGAAGTATGTAAAACAAAAGATATCACTTTAACGGGCTCAACCACTGCAATTCAACCGATTATTATCGGTGACAGTGCGAGAACCCTTGCGATTGCAAAACGATTGAAAGAGCATGGTTTTTGGGTTGGCGCAATAAGACCCCCTACGGTAACTCAGGGAAGTGCCAGACTCCGAATCACCATAACAGCAGAGCATTGCGCAGAAGAGATTAACGCATTTGTCGCCGTACTTGCTGATATTTTACAAGATGATTAAAGCGCTTGTTTATCAGTATGATTTCCATCTCTCATAGCGTTTAGGATCCAATGTCGTGAAAACAGGGGTAAACCAGTTAAAAAGTGATGTCGCTCATCGGTTCTCCGCAGCGGCATCTTCATACCATTCACATGATGTTTTACAGCGAATTGCAGCTAAGTATTTGTTCGATAAAATGTCGCCTACTCAACCCTTACTCGATCTTGGTTGCGGCCCCGGAACCTCATTTACGCGTTTTAATCATATCGAAGATGTTATCTGTGTCGACATCGCACAAGGAATGCTGCGCACGCTGAAACAAGACTTTCCAGATTACAAGGCGCTGTGTGGTGATGCGCAAAACTTACCTTTGTTGGATGCTTCAATAGCGACGGTTTATTCCAATGTTGCACTGCAATGGTGTAGCAATCTGCCGCTTGCGGTAGCAGAAGCCAATAGAGTCCTTAACGTGGGGGGGGAGTTTAATGCCAGTATTGTAGCCGAAAATAGTCTGTACCAACTGTCAGATCTCCGCTTAAACGTTAACCGATTTAAAAGCGAACGAACGATAAAAGACTGCTTTAATGAAGATGTTTGGACCATTGAGCATATAGAGACGCGTGCTATCACGGTATATTTTAATGACTTTAAGTCGTTACTTCAGTCCATTAAAGGTGTTGGTGCATCTACCGTTGAGGTTAAAAGTCAGCTTAATCAAGGTCACGTCACATTGAGAGGGCGAGGCGATTGGCAAAAATTGCTTAATAAGGCAGAGTTAAGCCGCGGCCCGCAGGGGCTTCCTTTGACTTATAATATCAGTTTTATCAAAGCGAGAAAGACGCGTTAATAAAGGCTGAAAAACCTTGGAGTATGCATGACTTATTTTGTAACCGGGACTGACACTGACTGCGGTAAAACGTTAGTGTCTTCAGCATTGTTAACAGCAGTAAAGGGAGAAACGGTTGGGTTTAAACCTGTAGCGTCAGGTTGTGAGCAAACCGAACAGGGCCTTAGAAACAGTGATGCACTAGCGCTGATGGCAGCATCAAGCATCAAGCTTCCTTATGACGACGTTAATCCGTTTGCCTTTTTACCGGCTATTGCACCGCATATCGCCGCGAGCGAACAAAATATCTTGTTGTCACCGAAAAAGATCCAAGCCCAACTCAATATGGCGCAATATTTAGGGGCCGACTTCGCACTTGTCGAAGGGGCGGGTGGTTGGCGTTTGCCATTAGGCGATGGTCACTTCATGTCTGAAGTGGTGCAAGCGATGCAACTGCCAGTAATATTAGTGGTTGGCATGAAACTAGGGTGCTTAAATCATGCGTTGTTGACTGCAGAAGCGATTGAGCGAGATGGCCTTGTAATTGCGGGCTGGGTTGCGAATCAAGTTGACGCTGACATGGCTAATCAACAAGATAACCTAGCGGCATTACAACAGATGATGTCAGCACCGTTTCTTGGCCATATTCCTTATCTAGGTAATGCTACAGCAGCAGAAGCGGCGTTGCACCTTGATGTAACACTGCTCGCTTAGACAATCAACTCCTCGCTATTTTAGCCCTTTAAATGACGCTAAATTGTTCATTTTATTAAGGGCTATCCCTCTGTTAAAAAAGATTAATCTTCTTATCCTTCTATTCAGTAGCGATTTAAGATTAGATTAATAAAAACGGCATAAACTCGCAGCTCCTGATAAATAAAGCGAATCGTCTAAGATAAACGCAGTTGAACTGTTTTTTGCTTAGCGCACCTTGAAATTTCAACTTTTGGACATATTATGTCTTTAAGAGTGTTTATCTGGAACGTATGAATCCTACAGGAGCTTAAATGAAGCGTATATTTTTACTGATTGCTACCAATATGGCGATCTTATTAGTGGCATCAATCGTGATGTCTATTTTGGGTGTTAATACTTCAACCATGGGTGGACTGTTAGTCTTCGCTGCTATTTTTGGTTTTGGTGGTGCATTTATCAGCTTGGCTATCTCTAAATGGATGGCAAAGAAAACCATGGGTTGTGAAGTCATTACAACGCCTCGTGATAATACCGAGCGTTGGCTCGTTGAGACGGTTACGCGCCAAGCGGAGCAAGCGGGGATTAAAATGCCTGAAGTGGCCATTTATCAATCGCCAGAATTCAATGCTTTTGCAACGGGCCCGAGTAAAAACAACTCGTTGGTCGCAGTCAGTAGTGGCTTACTTTATGGTATGAATCATGATGAGATTGAAGCGGTACTCGCTCATGAAATCAGCCACGTTGCTAACGGTGATATGGTGACGCTGACGCTTATTCAAGGCGTGGTTAATACCTTTGTGATTTTTGCAGCTCGAGTGGTTGCAGGCATTATCAACAATTTTGTGTCTAGCAATGATGAAGAAGGTGAAGGCCTTGGTATGTTCGCCTATATGGGCGTTGTCTTTGTGCTCGATATGCTGTTTGGTATCTTGGCATCAATGATAGTGGCGTACTTCTCTCGTATTCGTGAGTTTAGAGCAGATGAAGGCGGTGCTAAATTGGCCGGTAAAGCGAAGATGATTGCTGCGCTCGACAGGCTTCGTCAAGGCCCAGAGACAGGCGCTATGCCAGCTCAGATGTCAGCACTTGGTATCAATGGTAAGAAATCAATGTCTGAATTATTGATGAGCCATCCACCACTTGAGAAACGTATTGCGGCTCTAAGAGCAAGCTAATTCATGTTTCACTAATAAAGCCGATTCGGAGGTTAAACTTCCGAATCGTGTTTTTACCACTCAAAATCAAGATGATAATTGAACGCTTGTGGGCTTTCATAGCGCAAGTGAGCCGTATAATTTGATGGAGCGCACGTTTTGCTATTTACCACAATGATATGATCTTCAAACTAAATTAGTTGCGAATTTGTCATTCCTTAGCTAAATTAAGCTAAGTCGTGCTAATAATATTGATCGCAAGATGGAAACAAACCTGACTGATAGCGTTTCCACTATGCGGACATTAAATGAGGATACAATTGTGAGCAAAAAACTATTAAGTGCAATCTTTGGTGCGGCTATCGCAGCGCTAGCATTATCTCCTGCTGTTTTCGCTGAAGGCCAAGAACTGGCTGAAATGCATGCAGAAATGGACGGATGTGAAGCATGTCACGCAGACGGTTCTCCATCTGCAGATGGCGAGTACGAATTTGAGCAATGCCAATCTTGTCACGGTACATTAGACGAGATGGACGCTGTTCATCAACCACACGATGGCATGTTGATGTGTGCTGATTGTCATGCACCTCACGAAATGAACGTGGGTGATAAGCCAACATGTGACAGCTGTCACGATGATGGCCGTACGGCAGAGTCAATACTTAAGTAACCTAAACCGTTACCAATAAAAGCCAGCTTCGCGCTGGCTTTTTTGTGCCAAAAATTTGAGACTGATGTTTTTAATCGATGTCAGGCGTCAATAGTGACTCAATGTGGTCACCTGATCTTTTTCCGTTGATTCGTCCTCTTGTTGTTATTTGTCTATCGTTTTAAATCTGCTAATACCTCTTTATGGTTATCCCATTGTTTTTTATCAATAGTTTGCCTGATTTTAGTGCGTGAATATGCACTCATGTAGCACATTAGATGATAACTTATGAATTCGTTTTCTTTATTTAGTATATAAAACAGTTGGTTGTGTATTGGCATAGGATTTGCGAAGTGATAGGCATGAGTTAATACTAATATTAAGAGATGCTAATCATGCCAAGCTGTAAAACAACCTGTGCATACTGTGGCGTTGGCTGCGGGGTTACAGTTAATAATCTTATCGAAACAGACAGCATCAGCTTTTCACACCACCCTACATTGACGGTTTCTGGTGATAGTGAACATTCGGCTAATTCTGGAGACTTATGCGGTAAGGGACTTGCATTAATCGATAGTTTAAACATTCCGAATAAATTACTGTACCCACGCCGAAGAAACCGTTCAGGTTTAGAGGCCGGCGATCAAAATATTAGCTGGTCTGCTGCGACAGTAGAAATAGCGAAAAATTTTAAAGATACCATCGCTGAGCACGGAGTCGATTCTGTCGCTTTCTACCTTTCAGGTCAGTTACTGACCGAAGACTATTATGTTGCCAATAAGCTTGCCAAAGGGTTTATGGGTACCGCAAATGTTGATACTAACTCCAGATTATGCATGTCGTCAGCGGTAAGTGCCCATATACGAGCTTTTGGAGAAGATGTGGTTCCTGGTTGTTATGAAGATCTGCAACTTGCTGATGTGGTGGTATTAGTCGGGGCAAATACCGCTTGGACCCATCCGGTTCTATTTAAAAAAATTCTCGCTGCTAGAGCAAAGCGTGGTACTAAAATTGTGGTAATCGATCCACGGCTAACAGCCACAGCGTCGCAAGCAGATCTACATTTGCAACTCACTCCAGGCTCAGATCTGCACTTATTTAATGGTTTACTCTGTTCCCTAGCCGATAAAGGCCAACTGAATGATGACTATATACATCGTCATACGGAAGGCTTCAAACAAGCACTTCATAGTGCCCGACAAAGCGGTGCCACGCAGGCCGACATTGTCGATGTCACAGGGCTTGAAGCAGATAAGATTGAATTGTTTTACGCACTTTACCAACAAGATCATAAAGTGGTTACAGCCAGTAGCCAAGGCGTTAATCAGTCAACCTCTGGCACTAACACTGCTAATGCGATTATTAACTGTCACTTGGCGCGAGGTGATATCGGTCAAGTTGGTTGTGGCCCCTTATCGTTAACGGGACAACCCAATGCAATGGGAGGTCGTGAAGTAGGCGGCCTGGCAACCCAGCTAGCCTGTCACCTTGGCTTTTCGGAGCCAGAACGGCAGTTAGTGGGAGACTTTTGGCAGACATCAGCGCTGCCAAAATCCAAAGGATTAACCGCCACTGAGATGTTTGCCGATATGGCAAAGGGTAAAATAAAGGCGGTGTGGATTTTGGGCACCAACCCGGCGGTTTCAATGCCTGATACCCAGTTAGTAAAACAGGCATTACAGCAGTGTGATTATGTGGTGGTTTCTGATATTACAGCCGACACCGATACCGCTCAATATGCCGATATGTTACTACCGGCGCAGGGGTGGTCAGAAAAGTCAGGCACGGTCACCAACAGTGAACGAACTATTAGCCGTCAACGCGGCTTTATTCAGCCTCAAGGAGAGTCAAAAGCGGATTGGTGGGCGCTGTGTGAAGTCGCAAAACAGCTTGGGTTTAATGATGAGTTTGCATTCAAAGACAGTGCCGATATCTTTAATGAGTACGCTAATCTCACTGTAAAAGTGCAGCAAAACTTTCCTGAAAAACAATTATCCCTCGCGGGTTTATCAGATCTATCCACTGAGCAATATAAGCAACTAATACCCACCCAATGGCCGGTTGAACATGTCGATGCGATCGGCCAAAAAAACATTCGCTTATTTACCCAAGGTCAGTTTGCCACTCACAGTGGTAAAGCTCACTTTGTAGAGACTCGATTGTCTCAAGCGAGCGATATCCAAGCCGTGATTGACCATCATTCCTTAAGTCAGAATCGAGTGCGGTTAAACAGTGGTCGTAGTCGCGATCAATGGCACACCATGACGAGAACGGGGCATATTGAGCAACTGGCAGCCTCAAATTATCAACCTGAATTGATGCTCGATGCACATACTCTGAATAAGCATGGGTTAGAGGCTGGTGGGCTGGTGGCAATTAAAACCGATAACCTAGTGGAGCCACTTATCGCTCGAGCGGTGATTGATGAATCACTATTGCAAGATACAGCGTTTCTTTCAATGCATTGGTCATCGCAATTTAGCAAAAGTGGTGGTGTAAATAAGGTAACAGCCGCTCATGTTGATCCTTTTTCAAAACAACCCGGTTTTAAAAATCAATGGGTTGAATTGCAACATCAGCAGGTGTTGCAGCAGGGGATCGAGTGGGGGCAGACGCTAATCGATCCTCAGCAACTTTGTTGGGACGTAAAGCAGCAACTCCGCGGTGGGGTCTGCCGTCATATTGCGGCAACATCGAGCTTTACCTCTGAGATGATGGAGCTTGAACAGCACCGTGGGGCGAACCTCAGTCCATTGTCTTACCACCGTATTATGCACTGGCGCGATCAAGACAAACAGATTTACTGCATCCTCAGCCAAGGTAGCCTCAAAAGCTTACTTATCACATGTGAGCAGGTGTTAGACATTGATGTTAACGCGATTCAATCCTTTATCAACAATCCTTTTGATACTAAATTTATTAAATACTTACACCAGGTTTTACGAGCAGGTAGTCGCAAAGTGGTCTGCGCCTGTACTGGCGTGACCGAAAATGAAATTGAGCAACAGATGCTGGTGAGTTTTGACTGTGGCGCGACAACAACGGCGTTGATTGTCGACGCGGTGCAGCAAAAACTCAAATGCAGTGCTGTGTGTGGCAGCTGCTTAAACCAAGTGAATGATATTGCCGATTCAGTTATTGCAGAACAACAGAAATCAAAGCAGGAGGTTGCTTAATGAAACTCAATCATATTGGCAAGTTAACGCGATCAATAAAGCCAACAAATAGTGACTTATTGTTGGTAGAGCTACTGCAGCTTAAGGACCCCACGGGTAACGATGACCCCAATACAGTAACGATTGTAGGGGCGGGTTGTGGTGATATCGATATGTTAACGATTAAGGCGGCCAGAACGATTACAGCAGCACAAGCGATCGTCTATGACAATTTGGTGAGTAAAGATATTTTGCAATTAGCCGCTGATGATTGCGACATGTATGACATGGGTAAGGGTTTTGGAAAACCCAGTGCAACGCAAGAACAAATAAACCTAAAACTGCTGCAGTTAAGCCAACAAGGTAAAGTGGTTATTAGACTTAAGGGCGGTGATCCTAATGTGTTTGGTAGAGGCGCTGAAGAGGCCCTATTTTTGGCTGAAAACGGCGTTAAAAGCCATTTCGTCGCTGGAGTGACTGCCGCGTTAGGCTGCGCTGCTGGTGCGGGGATCCCGTTGACGCATAGAAAGGTTGCGCGCTCGGTTACTTTTGTGACCGGACATCTTTGTGATGACACCGCGATAGAGTGGGCGGGATTGTTAGCGGCAAAAAGTACCATGGTTTTCTATATGGGAAAAGAGAGAGCGGCTGATATCGCCCATGGTTTACTACAAGCGGGAGCAAAACTCTCTTTACCTGTGGCCTTTATTAGCAATGGTGCCCGCGATAATCAATCGATAATGACCACCTCTGTGCAAAATATGGTGGATGTTGCCACGACCATTAACGTCGACGGTCCAACGCTTTTAATCGTGGGAGAGGTGGTTGGTATAGGGCAAGAGCTAGCGCAATGGTTGGCTGCTTGTGATATCAACAGCGATGTTAAAAGTAATGCATTTGAGCGTGCATATGGATAGTCACAATAATAAGCTCACAGGAGTGACTGACCCGGCAGAATATCGACAGCTTATTAAAACGCTTGGCCGAGGTAAAAAAGGGTCTCGATCATTGACGTTAGTTGAAAGCTTTCAGTTGGTTCGTGGTTTTTACGACAACATTGGCACTGTTACCCAGCTTAGTGTGGCGTTAATGCTTATGCGCGTAAAAGGTGAGACCGCAGAAGAGGTTGCTGGGGCGGCACTCGCTCTGCGCTCTACGGTCGATAATCAATGGCAGCAACTTCAGGTCGATATTGACTGGCCCTGTTATGGCGCAAAGAGAGATCAGCTGCCTTATTTACTGCTGAGCGCCAAACTGTTGGCTGGTAATGGGTTTAAGATATTATTGCACGGCGATAATAGGGTATTGCCTCATCGGCAACACATTGCGGGTTTCGTTGAGGCGGTAGGGATCACCAGTGCCACTTCAATGGCCGAAGCGGAAGTTGCATTAACATCAACGGGGATCTGTTATGTCAACGCCGATGTATTGTCCCCCCTAGTGAATTCGTTTACGGATATTCATCAGGAAATTGGCCTTAGAAGTCTTTATCAAAGTGCCATCCGTTGTATCAACCCTACGGGGGCAAGGCTCAGTCTTAGAAGTTATTTTCATCCGGGCCTAGATGATATTCATTTGAACGTGGCCAAGTTAATGGCTGACAATGCGCAAGCATTACATAGAACGAATGTGGCGATATTTAAAGGCTATCAAGGAGAGTGTGAATTAAATCCAAGATCGAGCAGCAGCATCAATGTTTTCAGGCATGAAGGATTTGCTCAGGTTGAGATTACAACTCAGCTTAATGCGTTAATAGGCCGTAAGGCGCAAGCGGCACAACTTCAGGCGCAGTGGTTAACGGCAATTTGGAATGGTGAGCCGTTGGACAGCGATAGTCATGATATTTGTACTAGCACTGGAAATGCAACCGAAGCTCTTCGGGCTCACAGCGCTATTATGACCAATGTCATGGCGGTACTGATGTTAACGGATCAGTCCCTCAATATTGATAACGCTAAGAGGTTGGCGAGTGAATATTGGATGAGTAGGCATTCCCACTTAATGACTCAATCTGCTACAGCTATTTTCAAGCCTTATCTATCGCTTACGACTAATTGTGAGGTGGCTAATGCGCATACTGAATCTATATGATATGACGGATCATGAGCCGCTATTAAGCAGTGCAGTCAACCGCAACCATGAGCTAATAAAATTCAACACGTTATCTGAATTAGAACGTTTTTCGCTAAAAACGGATAGCGATATTGTGCTTTTATGCGTTGACTCAATGACGGCGATGCACGTCCAGTTCATTGAACGAGTCATGATGTTTGCAGCTGTGCCGCTGATTATAACCTCAAGGCGTGCAGAGCCCTCGCAAATCGCGGCACTATTACAATGTGGACGAGTGACTTATATCCCGCAGCAATTTAATTTTGCACGTCTAGATAAAATTATAGAGTTAGCGTTGATACGCTTTAAAACAGCAAATCAATTGCTTAATAAGCTGGCGGAACTGAAGCAAAGCCTTGAAGACCAAAAACAAGTGCGTGTCGCCAAACAACAGCTGCAACACATTGGCTTATCTGAGCAAGACGCACATATGGCACTACAGCAACAATCGATGAGCAGTGGATTGAGCTTGACTGAAGTTGCTACTCACCTTGGTAATCATGCTCCGAGCCGCTAAATTGCACCTAAATCAGCACAAGGTAACCACAATGGTGCAATGGCAGCGTGGAACATATTGAAATGCGTTGGCCTCGTTTTTATTTTCAATATTAAAGTTAATAGTAACAGTGCTTTAGCTTGGGAAGTAGGTAATTTGTAAACTGGCATACTCTCTGCAACATATAAATAGAACAGATAATAGCAGTATAGAAAACTAACAATTTTAATTTTTGGCAAAGGCGCCATCTCCTGCAAGGGAGATTGGCGCCTTTTTGTTGGCAAAAAGCCAGTGTGGATAGCGATAGGGGCGAAACATGAAAACAAATAAACCCAAGTTGGTCGTGGTGGGAAATGGCATGGTTGGCCACCATTTTGTCGAGCAGTTATGTGAACGACAGATAAGCCAACACTATGATGTTGAGGTGTATGGCGCCGAAAAGATACCTGCATACGATAGAGTGCAACTGTCTAAATATTTTGCCAATGGCAGCGCTGATGAACTGATGCTGACGTCACAAGCTGATTATGAGTCTAAAGGTATCGCACTACACCTGGGTCAGCAGGTTTCTCATATCGATACCGCGAATAAATGGCTGACCGTTAATGGCGAGCAAACCCCATATGACAAACTGGTGCTCGCGACAGGATCTTATCCATTTGTGCCGCCAATAAAAGGCAATGATCGCCGCGATTGTATGGTTTACCGCACGATTGACGATCTAGAAGCAATAGAGCAAGCAGCGCTCAATGCCAGCTCTGGGGTCGTGATCGGTGGGGGTCTACTCGGGCTTGAGGCGGCTAATGCTTTGAGCGCATTAGGCTTAAAGACACATGTCGTTGAATTTGCACCGCAACTGATGTCAGTTCAGTTAAACGATAAAGGCGGTGAGCTACTGAAGCAGAAAATCGAAGCGTTAGGGCTTGGCGTCCATTTAAGTAAAGCCACTGAAGAAATTGTCGATGGGGAGACTGCACAACATCGGCTTAAATTCAGTGATGGAAGCTTTTTAGAAACGGACATGATTGTATTTTCTGCGGGTATTCGACCTCAAGATACATTGGCAAGAAACAGTCATATCAGCGTAGGTGAGCGAGGTGGCATCGTTATTGATGATAACTGCCAGACCTCTGTTAATGATGTGTATGCGATAGGCGAATGCGCTTTATGGCAACAAAAGATATTTGGCTTAGTGGCCCCTGGATATCAAATGGCAAAAGTGGCCTTGTCACAAATTACGCCGCTAATGCCGGGCTTATCGGTGGCCCCTTTGACATTTTCGGGGGCAGACATGAGCACCAAGTTAAAGCTACTGGGTGTTGATGTGGCGTCAATTGGCGAAAGTCGAGGCTTTGATAAAGCACAATATGTTGAGTTGAGTGACGTACAAGCGGGCGTCTACAAAAAGCTGTGGCTTGACGAAACGGGTCTTTATCTTCGCGGCGCAGTGCTTGTCGGTAACGTCGATGAATATAGCCTTTTGCTCAGTCAATACTTGAGCGGTGAAGCACTTGAAGAGCCAGCAGTAACCTTATTGCTAGCGGATGAGTCTGCGCCACTAACGCTAAAAGACAACGCCATAGTGTGTTCGTGCCATCAGGTGACCAAGGCCGATATTGTTGAACAGGTGATAGCGGGTAATCATCAATTGGCTGAGGTAAAGAGCTGTACCAAAGCGGCTTCTGGTTGTGGTGGTTGTTCTGCTTTGGTACAGCAGATCATTGATCAAACGATGCAGGCGCAAGGGTTAGAAACGGACTCCGGGATCTGTTGTCATTTTGATCATGACCGTCAGGCGCTATTTCACCTATGCCAGGTTGAAGATATTAAAGACTTCGAACACTTGTACCAACAGCACGCTGTCGAGAATGCCTCACCATTAGCACTGGGTTGTGATATTTGCAAACCTGTTGCCGCCTCTATTTTTGCTTCGCTTGAAAATCAGTATGTGCTTAATGAAAAGCATGTGGCACTGCAAGACAGTAATGACGCCTATTTGGGTAATCTACAAAAAAATGGCAGCTACTCGGTGGTGCCAAGAGTTCCTGGAGGGGAGATCACCCCAGACAAGTTAATTGCTATGGGGCAAATTGCCAAACGATATGATCTCTATACCAAGATCACCGGTGGGCAGCGGATAGACATGTTTGGCGCACAACTTTCAGACCTACCCGCGATTTGGTCAGAACTGATAGCACAAGGGTTCGAGACCGGACATGCCTATGGCAAGTCATTGCGGACGGTTAAATCATGTGTTGGCAGTACTTGGTGTCGATATGGTGTGCAAGATGCTGTCGGGTTAGCGATTGCGTTGGAGCATCGATATAAGGGTCTGCGTTCTCCCCATAAGATTAAGTTTGCCGTGTCGGGCTGCACAAGAGAGTGCGCCGAAGCACAAAGTAAAGATATCGGTGTGATAGCCACTGAAAAAGGATGGAACCTGTTTGTGTGTGGTAATGGCGGCATGCGACCAAGACACGGTGATCTATTTGCCACTGATCTTTCTACTGAACAATTAGTTCAGTACATCGACCGTGTACTGATGTTCTACACCAAAACAGCCGCTCGACTACAACGCACTTCAGTGTGGATGGAGTCACTTGTTGCTGGTGGGCTTGAGTATTTGCAGTCGGTGATCATTGATGACGCACTAGGTGTAAATCATGAATTAGAGCAGCAGATGGATAAAGTGGTGGCTAATTATCAGTGTGAATGGAAAACCAGCTTACAAGATGACGTTTTTTTGCAGCGCTTTAGTGAGTTTGTTAATCCAGAAGAGGCGCCGATGAACGCTGAAAAACACTATCAATATCAACGTGAACAAAAATTCCCAATAACATCAGATGTGCAGACTTTTGCTGCGATAAATAACCGTGAGTCAGGGGCTGGCAATATTGCTATCACCCTATTGGATAACGAGGAGGCGTTGGTATGAGTTGGGTCACTATTTGCGAAGAGTCGGTACTGCCGGCAAAAAGAGGGGTTGCCGCTTGGGTTGCTGGTCGAGCTGTTGCGGTATTTCATTTGGGAGAAGCGGGAATATTCGCGATAGATAATATTGATCCCGCTACCGGGGTTAGCGTGCTGTCGCGTGGACTATTGTGTGAACTCAATAATGAGCTGTTTGTCGCCTCCCCAATTCATAAGCAACATTACAGTTTAACGACTGGCCAGTGTTTGGAAAATGAAGCGCTAAGTGTCGATATTTTTGAAATCAAACGTCAGTCGGGCAACGTCCTGGCGCGTGCATTAGCTTAAGGATGAGGTCGCTATTATGTTCAAGGACAGTATGAGTAATAACAATGTAAGTCAGTCAACATTTAAGCTGTTTTCGTTTTCAGGAAAAATGAAAATGATGCACCTAAGCTGGATGGCATTTTTCATTACCTTTATGGTTTGGTTTAATGCGGCGCCTCTGCTAGGGGTGATTGCTGAAAGTATTGGGCTGACGACATCGCAAATAAAGACCCTGCTTATTCTCAATGTCGCCTTAACTATCCCGGCTCGAGTATTGATCGGTATGGTGACCGATAAGTATGGACCCAGATTGGTTTACTCCTTACTACTTGGCTTTTGCTCTATCCCTTGCTTTATGTTTGCTTTGGGGACGACTTTCGAGCAACTGGCATTAGCACGTTTCCTCCTTGGTTTTGTTGGCGCAGGTTTTGTTGTCGGTATTCGCATGGTCAGTGAATGGTTCCCTGCGAAGGAGTTAGGTACTGCAGAAGGGATCTATGGTGGTTGGGGGAACTTTGGTTCAGCGGCAGCCGCCTTTACGTTGCCTACGATAGCATTAGCATTTGGAGGGCCAGATGGATGGCGCTATGCCATTGGTCTTACCGGTTTGATGAGCTTAGGTTTTGCATTTATCTACTATTTTAATGTGACAGATACTCCTAAAGGCTCAACCTACTTTAAACCGAAAAAGGCGGGGGCACTGGAAGTCACTAGTAAGGGCGATTTTGTGTTGTTACTGATCATGAAAGTGCCTATGTATGCCACGTTAGCATTGCTGGCTTGGAAATTGTCACCCACCGGCGTAGTGATGTTTAGCCAACAAGTCACCAATGGCATTTATGCGCTACTTATCGCCATATTTATCATTGACGTATATCAGACTTATCAAGTTAACAAACAAGTGTTTACTGGCACGATCCCAGAGTTTGAACGCTACGAGTTTAAGCAGGTGGCAGTGCTCAATGTATTGTACTTTTCAACATTTGGCTCTGAACTGGCAGTTGTTTCTATGTTGCCGCTTTTCTTTGCCGAGACATTTGAGCTTGGTTTTGCTCAAGCGGGAATGGTGGCGTCTTCATATGCCTTTATGAATTTAATGTCTCGTCCTGGAGGAGGTTGGTTAAGTGACCGTTTTGGCCGCAAATCAACGTTATTGATTTTAACGGCAGGACTCGCCATCGGCTATTTAGGAGTTGCGCAAATTGATGGTAGCTGGGCATTGCCTTTAGCGATCTTGATGGTGATGGCTTGCTCGTTTTTCGTTCAAGCTGGAGAGGGCGCTGTATTCGCGGCTGTGCCACTGATTAAGCGCCGTTTGACTGGCCAGATAGCTGGTATGACTGGAGCATATGGCAATGTGGGCGCAGTGTTCTTTTTAACCGCTTATTCAATGGTATCAACGCAAACATTCTTCTACATTATTGCGGCTAGTGCGCTATTTGGCTTTTTTACATTGTTCCTGATGACCGAGCCCAAAGGCCATATCGCGGAAGTAAATGAGAAAGGTGAAGTTACCTTGATTAGCGTCAACTAATCATGAGTTTATTGAACATGGCTAGGCAGACCTTGGATAAAACGGATGAACTCTTCAAAGATAGCAATACTATAGCCTCATTAAAACCTGCTAACGGCTTAATGATAGCGGCTGGTCAGTATTCTGATAAGGGCATTAAAGCCACAAATGAGGATGCTATTGGGATCCGTATTCCAAGTGGGCTCATGCTCACAACTAAGGGGGCTGTTGCTGCAATAAGTGATGGCGTGAGTACGGCCGAAAGTGGCGCTGCCGCCTCCGCTATTAGTGTGAGTAATTTCCTCGCGGATTACTACTCGACTCCTGATCTTTGGTCGGTAGAAAAGTCTAGTACTCAAGTATTAACGGCACTGAATCGATGGCTTTACGGATTAGGGCAAGATTACCGCGATGCCAGGCGGGGCTACGTATGTACCTTTAGCGCATTAGTCTTTAAATCCTGCCATCTACATATGTTTCATGTTGGGGACTCAAGAGTTTACCGTTACCGCGATGGCACGCTTGATAAACTTAGCCATGATCACACCAGCCTTGTGGGGAAAAACCAGCAGTACCTGGCCCGAGCCATGGGGTTAGATGTCAACGTTGACGTAGATTACCGAATGTTAGCAATAGCCAAGGACGATCTGTATTTGCTCACCACAGATGGTGTGCATGATGTCATTACCGACGTCGAAATTGAGGCAAGACTGCAGCAGTTTTCCCAAAGTCGTTATGATGCAGGGAAAAGTGCTGGATTTACCGATGAAGATTGTGATCAGTTTTGTATGGCGATGGTTGATAACGCGTTCAATTACCGTTCTCAGGATAACGCTAGTTGCCAACTGCTGCATATCGAGGCCTTACCGGATAAAAACATTGATGAGGTTTATCAAAGCCTATCTAAACTGCCATTTCCACCACCGCTCAGCATTGGTATGACGTTAGACGGTTACAAGGTGGTTGATGTGTTGCACGAAAGCCAGAGGAGCCAAGTCTATTTAGTTAAAAATGAGCTAGGGAGTTTGATGTGTATGAAAACACCGTCTATCAACTATTTAGATGATGCGGCCTACATAGAGCGATTTCTGCTTGAAAGCTGGATTGGCAAACGTATTAATAGCCCTTATGTGGTGTCGATAATCGATCGAGATAGAGAGAAGTCGGCACTCTACTATTTAACCGAATACCTTGCAGGTCATTCGTTGAGTCAATGGATTAAACACAATCCAGCACCTGAAGTTCAAGAGGTATTAGAGCTGTTAAAACAGCTAGAGGCGGGGGTACGAGCATTTCATCGTAAAGAAACACTGCACCAAGACCTTAAGCCAGACAATTTAATGTTGACCAATGAGAGGCGGCTGAAGATCATCGATTTTGGCGCCTGTTTTATTAAAGGTATTGCTGAGATCACCAGCCCCTTACCACGAGACCTAATCTTGGGTACTGCAGATTATTCAGCCCCAGAGAGCATATTGGGTTATCAAGTTAATCAAAAAGCGGATCTTTATTCTATTGCGGTCATAGCGTTTGAGATGTTAACGGGTCGATTACCCTTCGATGGAAAGCAGTCGCACTGTAAAACAAAACAGGATTTTTTACGGCTTAAGTATACCCCCAGTTATGACATTAATCCGCTGGTGCCAATCTGGATGGATAAAGCCCTTAAAAAGGGGCTTAGTGTTGCGCCAGAGCAGCGCCAAGCTGACAGCCGTGAATGGTTGTTTGAGATGACTCAGCCGGTAACACATTGGCAGCAATCAGCCGTGAAATCGCCGTTGATTGATCGTCAACCATTGCTTTTTTGGCAATGTTTGACTGTATTTTTTGGGTTGTTGGCCGTACTACTTGCCCTGTTTTAAGATGGGTTATATCTTGAGTTGTACTCAAGATTGGCTTGCTATATTTTTGAATGAATTGACGTCTCAAAGGAAGAGGGCTTATAACAGCGACGAGCGTATTTTATTAACAGACTATGGAGGTATACAATCTGGATTTTCGATAGCAAAAATAGTATGAAAATTATAAATATTCAATGCTGAATTTCTTTCGTTAGTTCATTATTTGAATTTTGTATTACACTAATAGATACAAGGATGGTTACCATATAAACATGGAGAGTTAAATGTTTAAAGTTATGCACTGGGTTATTGTAACCCGATCACAAATATTAGTCGATCTGCTCAATACTCGATGGCCTCAACAATTTTTAGTTAAAATTCATAATGTTATTCCAGATAATGTTATCGATTATTTTACTGAAAACAGAGTAAGTCTGGTCATTATTGATCTCTCTAGTGTAGATATCCCAAAAGCCTATCAAATTCAACGAAGGTTAGATAAAGAGAGGAGTGGGGCTCGGGTTGTGTTCCTGCATTATCCTCAACAAGTAGATGCCAAATTCTTAGTTCAAAGCAATATTACAGCGGGTCTATTCTATTCGGGCGCCTCATTAGACACTATTGGTTTAGGCATGGCCAAAATAGTTCAGGGGTTAACTTGTATTCCAGACGATTTTAATCAACAAGATGTTCATAACGTCAGTACTGATGAAGAGTCAGACGCTCTGACTATCCGAGAACGTGAAGTACTGCAGGTCCTGCGTTCAGGGAGTACCAACATTGATATTGCCAATCAACTATTTGTGAGTGAAAGTACGATTAAAACCCATTTATATCGTGCTTTTAGAAAAATTGGAGTTTCTAGCCGCGGCCAAGCAATCGCTTGGGCACAAATGAATACCCATGAAGTCATTCAATAAATCTCTTCAATGGGATTAAGCTCTCATTGACTTTACTGATATTGTTAGGCGCTCAACTTAAGTGCCTTTTTTATCACTACCATCACAACTAAACTCATTGCTATACAGTTGTGTATTCATTTGGTATTATCGCTTTCGTGGTTAAACTATGAGATCGAAAGAGATGAATATGATTAAAGTTATTATGTTGGTTATTACTATTTTATCGGTAATGTTTTTTGCTGAGGCGGCCACTGTCGGTTGTGATAGGGCGGGTGGAGTGAAATGCCAGAAAGTTAATAAGCCCTACAAGTCCTATAAACGTGCAAAAGTGATTGTCATTCCTAGAAGTCATCTTCATTACCATGCTTATCATACGCCACTGCTTTCAGCATTAGGCTTAGCTATTGTGCTAGATGCTGCCGGTAATGCGGTAACCAATAAAGGCGATAAAGTGGTGGTGCTTGGGGAAGGTAATGAAGTTAAAAATGTTTATGAAAAAGATGGCGTTGTTTACCTGATTAAGGAACAGAGTTAACTTGGATAATCTATGGGCCAAATCAACGGAAAGCGGTGTTGTTTTGGCCATGTACATATAACGAGCACCAAATCTAATATTACTTGTCTTGCTCACGTTCACTGTTTAAAAATTCAAAGCCTCTTTTCCAAAATATAAATTGCTCTTCATCAGGTAACTTTCTCACTTCTTTAAGCATATTGTTAAAAGCTGAGTCAATCATAAGTCGATCTGATAATTTGAGGTAACGATACACAACAGGTCTTAAAACAACTGAAAAATCCCCGCTAAGATCTGAGTAACGCTGTTCTTCTAACGCATACGTATTCAACACCAGTTCACGCATGCTAAGTGCGGCAAGTAGTGAGTTTTTGTCACTGAATGACTGATATTGAGCAGCGCGTGAGTAACCAGCTCTTTTGTGAACGTCGGACATATTGAGCGCGATCATGCCATTTTCTTTTATCAGCTCGGCGGCAGCATTAAGCAGTGCGGTTTCTTTAGCGGTGAGCATGATGAGTCCTGTAATTTTTTATTTATTTAAAATGGATATGGTCCTAAAGTCAATCATATTGTGTATACAGCTGTTCAATTGGCACTCAAATCATTGCAAATAGACTTTTTAACGCATAAAAACGCGAATCGCCAGATGCCGTTTTTCGAGTATACTAGGTTTAACTTATTCTTATGAGAGCAATAAAATGGCCGAAGAAACCATATTCAGCAAAATTATTCGACGTGAAATTCCAGCAGATATCCTATTTCAAGATGAGCTAGTGACTGCATTTAGAGATATCAGTGCACAAGCACCGACGCATATATTGATTATTCCTAACCATCTGATCCCGACAATAAATGATATTAAGGCTTCCGATGAGAAAGCGTTGGGAAGAATGATGTCTGTTGCGGCCAAACTGGCTCGCGAGGAAGGGATAGCAGAAGACGGTTATCGCGTGATCTTGAACTGTAATGAACACGCAGGCCAAGAGGTTTTCCATATTCACATGCATTTAGTCGGAGGCCACTCTTTAGGCCCTATGTTGAGTCAAAAACGATGAAAAAAGCTGCCGATGTTTTTCCGTTAACGGAGATGGCAAGTCGATTTGTTGGGCAACTTACTCAGTGCCAAAAATTAAAGCTTAAGGTGTTAGAGGGCAGTGATAAACATGTGCTCATTGAGCTGCCTTATGATCCTCAACTTGTTGGTTACCCAGACACTGGTGTGATCCACGGTGGAGTGATAACAACATTGATGGATACGGCCAGTGGCTGCGCTGTCGTGTGTTCTATTTTTTATCAGTTTGGTGCTTTGGAGATCTCACCAACGCTTGATCTGCGAGTTGATTACATGAAACCTGCTGAACCGTTTAAGCCAGTCTATGGTTTTGCAGAGTGTTATAAATTGTCATCTAGCGTCGCTTTTACTCGTGCTATTGCTTACCAAGATTCAATCGATGATCCCATTGCTAATGCGGTAGGCTCGTTTATGCGAATTAGTCCAGAAATGGTTGGCGAAGAGTTTAGACAAGCACTGATGGGAGAGCCGCGTCATGACTAACCCGAGTCATTCAGAATCTGATGCGACAAAGTTAGATTTCAAAAGTATCGTACGAAAAGCAACGGAACTAAATGATTTTGGTCACTTGCTTGAACATGTGCCTTACGCCCAGTTTATTGGAATGGGTGTTGAGCGTTTTGGCGATGAACTAGTTTTTAAGCTGCCAGCAAAAGATGATAATATCGGTAACCCAGTACTACCTGCACTGCATGGTGGTGTTATCGCAGGTTTTATGGAAATGTCAGCCATTGTGCAGCTAATGGTCTTTATGCAGACCACTAAAGTACCAAAAGTAGTTGATTTCTCAATTGATTATCTCAGAGCTGGCTACCATAAAGGTAGCTTTGCTGAATGTAAGATCACTCGCCAAGGTCGACGAGTCGCTAACGTGAGCATTACTTGTTGGCAGACTAATCGTAAACACTTGATTGCGACGGCAAGAGCCCATTTTTTAATAGATTAACTTAGCTATCCTTGTATTAACACTGAATGATTTTATTCTAGGGAACAAAATGAAAAAATTGATTTTAGGCTTATTTACAGCGTTGATTGTCGCGGCTTGTGCACCACACACAGCAGGCTTAATGGTGGGTTCTAAAGGTGAAGTGCGTGTTGATAACAACAGCTTTGGTAAAGAAGTCACCGTACGAAGTGTAATGGCGCGCCCTGAAGGTGGTTTTTTACAAGGCACGGGCACGATTATTAGTCAGGTCTCTACTGACTTGCGCTTGCAGTATAAATTCACTTGGTTTGATACCAGTGGCATGACGATTGATGATGAAGGCGTAAGCTGGAAGTCAGTAAAATTGCATGGCAAGCAGCAGCTACAAGTATCAGCGGTTGCGCCTAATGTTAACGCAACTCGCTTTGAGCTATATGTAAGAAAAGCCTTTTCAAATTAATATGTAGATGATTAGAAATTATATTTGTTATGAAAACGTCAGCAAAGCTGACGTTTTTTTATGCATAAAGATTGTAAACGTTAAGAAGACTGTCATCAGTTTGTGAAATTCATGTATAATCGGCCGCGCCAAGGGGTGTTAAAGTCTATAAACCATAAGTTGGATATTGTGGATTTTAACTGAGATGTTGAAAAACGAACCCTTAGAACCTGATCCGGCTAATACCGGCGTAGGAATGGGCCACAATTCATTTCCCGAACGCTTCTTTATGTTGCCGGATCTCAAAATTTTAATTTGAGGTCCTATGTTAAATCTAAAAACTTATTCTCCTATAGCGGTTGCCGTCATGGCTGCGCTAGTTTCATCACCTACGTTTGCCAATACTGACTCAGAAACACCTGTTGATGAGATGGAAGTCATGGTTGTGACATCTGATTTTCGGGGCACATCGCTAGAAAAAATGCCATCAAGCGTCACCGTTATTGATCAGCAGCAAATTGAGGATGAAGGTGCACAGCACTTTGAAGATATCTTAAACTCAATTGCTAATTTCAACTGGTCCGGTGGTAGCTCAAGACCCAAATACTTCCAAATTCGTGGTGTCGGTGAGCAAGAAGAGTATCAAGGCGCACCTAACTCCTCTGTTGGCTTTATCGTTGATGATATCGATTTGTCCGGTTTAGGCATGGCTTCAAGCATGTACGACTTACAACAAGTTGAAGTATTACGCGGTCCTCAAGGTACACGTTATGGCGCTAATGCGTTAGCAGGTCTTATCTACCTTAAAAGTAATGATCCTACCGACGTATTTGAAAATGGTGCAGAGATCTCGCTAGGCGATGATAATTTACAGACCTTTAGTGGTTTTAGCTCGGGTCCATTAACCGATTCTGGAAACTTGCTTTACCGTGTGTCGCTGCAACAGCATCAGCAAGATGGTTATCGAGATAATCTTTATCTTGGTGAGAGCGATACTAATAACCGTGATGAATTCACTGGTCGCGCAAAATTACGTTGGTACGCGACTGAAGAACTAGAAATTGACCTGACTTACTTACATGCAAATTACGATAATGGATATGATGCTTGGACATTAGATAATAACGGTTTTGATACGTTAACGGATGCACCTGGCGTTGATAAGCAACGTACTAACGGCACCGTTTTAAAGTTTATTTACACTGGTGCTGAAAATGTTGAACTGACTTCATTAACCTCTCTGGCACAGTCAAAAACTCACCATAACTATGACGGTGACTGGGCTAACCCTGATTATTGGGACAGTCGAGATTGCGATGGTAGCCCTTGTGAATATGAGTATAACTGGGATAAGAAAGGCGACAGGCAGACCATCACGCAAGAGTTTAGGTTAGCTTCAACTGAATCAGGCCGTATATTTGCGGGCAGTACTGACTGGCTCGTCGGTGTATACGCAATGGATCTACAAGAAGACAATGAGACTATGGATACTTATAGTCAGTTAAGTGCGGAATACGAGGCGCAAAACTATGCGTTATTTGGTCAATTAGATTCAGACCTAGGTTCGGGCTATGCTTTGTCGGTAGGACTGCGGACAGAGCGTCGAGATAGTGAATACAGTGATTCAGATGGCGACGAATTTAAGCCAAGCGAAACCATGTGGGGCGGGCATATTGCGTTAAGCAAAGCACTCGGTGAAAACCACGAGTCATATATCCGCGTGGCGAGAGGCTATAAAGCGGGTGGCTTTAATATGTCACTGCCGAGTGAACTCGCCGATAAAAAAGAGTACGACACTGAAATTCTTTATAACTACGAAGTGGGTTTGAAGTCGGTTTGGTTTGATGGTCAAGCAAGCACTAATCTGTCGGTATTCTTTATGGATAGACAAGATCAACAAGTCGCGGCATCGCAACAATCGACAGTACCTGGCGAAGAGGGGAATTTTATTCTCTTTACCGAAAATGCAGGCAGTTCTCATAACTATGGTGCTGAGCTTGACGGCAACTGGTATGCAACCGATAACCTAAAGCTTTACACCAGTTTAGGTTGGTTAGAAACCGCTTATGGTGATTACGAGTACGAAGATAAATATGGCACCGTAGTCGATCTTTCTGGCCGTGAGCTAGCGCATTCCCCTAACTTTACCTTTAGTGTTGGCGCGACTTATCGCAACGATGCTGGTTGGTTTGCTAACGTGAATGCCAGTGGTAAGAGTGATTTTTATTACTCGGATAGTAACGAGTCTACATCAGATGCATACCAAATTTTTAACGCCAAAATAGGTTACGAAGCTGACATGTGGTCTGCATATCTCTGGGGACGTAACCTATTTGATGAAAAATACGGCGTTCGAGGCTTCTATTTTGGCAACGAGCCAGATTTAGGCTGGGCAGATAAGCAATATGTGCGCTATGGTGATCCACGCCAACTAGGGGTTACTTTAAACGTTAAGTTTATGTAAATCCTAATTAATAAATAGTTATTACTCTTTAATATTGTTACCAACAATAAGTGCTTGAGGTCAAAAATGAAGTTAACGGCAGAAATTAGTTGCTACCCACTACAAGACAATTATTTAGATCCAATAAGGTGGTTTATAGGCCGGGTCGATACCTATGACAATATCCAACGTGTGACTAACGCTATGGCAACACAGGTGTGCGGTGAGTACGCCGAGGTGATGGCAATGTTGGCAACAGAGATGGAAGCGGCCCACGAAAAGTGGGGCAAAGCGGTATTTGTATGTAAATTTATTGGTGGTGAGCTCGACTTAAGCCACAGTGAATAACTAAGCTAAAGTAATATAAGCCACAGCCGTAATGACAATTAGCCACAGGGTGTTATCGATACTTTGTGGCTTTTTATTTTGAGCTTTTAATAGTATATATTTTTAATAGAGAGACTTAAGTCAATGGCAGATTTCTGGCTATCGTTAGTCGACAGTTTTACATCAGCATTCGGTGAAGCGCAAGCCCTAACAGCGTGGGAAGCGGTTGCTGTGCTGCTGGCTTTAGCCTACTTGATACTCGCGATGAAAGGTAGCGTGTGGTGTTGGCCCGCGGCATTAACCAGTACTGCAATTTATACGGTGTTGTTTTGGAAAGTGTCATTGCTGATGGAATCGGTGCTTAACGTTTATTATATGGCGATGGCCGTTTATGGTTATTGGCTGTGGACCAAAGGAGGCAATGGCCATGATGGGGTTAAAATTGTTTCATGGCGACTGTCGACTCACCTTAAATTGATTGCAAGTACCACATTGTTGGCGTTGATTATTGGTTATTTTATGGCAACACAAACTCAAGCCTCATTTCCCTATTTAGACGCCGCAACGACCTGTTTTGCAGTGATGACAACTTTTTTAGTGGCTAAAAAAGTGTTGGAAAACTGGATCTATTGGTTTGTTATTGATGCTGTGTCTATCTACTTGTATGTAAGCAAGGGACTGATGTTAACGTCAGTGCTCTTTGTGTTCTATGTCGTTATGGTGGTGTTTGGTTACTTTATGTGGCGCAATCAAATGAAAACGCAACGGCCAAGTGACAGTATGGTTGTACTGGCAGGAGCGGCTTAAGTTGAGTGACTCGCTTAAGCAAGACTTAGCTCGCTATTTGACTCTGTCAGGTTTGACTCGGGTAAGTGTTATAGCCCCTTTAACGCAAGGTTTGAGCAATCAAAACTATTATGTTCGCGGATTACACCCGAGTAAGGCCGTAGAGTCTGAGTGGGTGCTTAGGCTCAACAGCTGGGCTAGCTCTCAAATCTGTGACCGAGACAGTGAAGTGCATGCTTGGCGCTCTGCAAGCGATGCTAACCTGGCGCCTAAGATGGTCTATATCAGCCCTGATAAGCAATTTTATTTGAGTGAGTTCTTATCCCAACAGCACCACCGTAGCTGGAGTGAGCTTATAAGTGCGAATGGGGCTCACCCTGTTACCCATACCCAAGAGAATTGGCCGGGTGCAGAACAATTGTTACTGCAATTACTCAATGGTTTAAAACAGTTGCCTCCCCCTAAAAATGTCATCACAGTGGATAAACAATGGCAGATATATCACGCCCGCTTGTGCCAAATGCAGCAACAATTACTGAATAAAGACAGTGATATTCATCCAAATATTGAGCCTTGGTTACAACAGTTTGATTGTTTAATCACACAGACTGATGCAATTAATTCAATGTTAGACACTCTTGAACAGTGCTTGGTTAATTTGCAGTTTAGCCACCGTGATTTAAATCCATTTAACATATTAATCGGGCAAAACAAGCTCCATTGCATCGACTTTGAATATGCCTGTAGCTCGCATCCATTATGCGATCTAGCCTCAGTGATCGCGAGTCATTCCTTGTCGTCGAAACAGCGGCATTGGTTGATAGCAAATTATCTGCGACAGCAAGGTAATTTGAATCAACACGCAGCGGATGCTGTACCCGCAGCCGTTGATCTCTATTGGGTTTTTGCTGTCTGTTGGGCGCTGCAAATGGCGTTTGATAATATTCTAGCATTTGATGAAAACAGCCAACCAATATCCTCTAATGAACAATCGAGTAATTATCTTATTTGCGCCGAGCAATACCAGCATATTATTGCCAGTTGTTCATAATTCAAGACCCTTTACGCCGTAAACCTGCCAATATATCCAACGCGACCTTGTAAACTCCCTTTATTGACACTTTGTAACCGTTCATACGATTGCGCATATTCTGTGCTAGGTTGATATTAACGGTTGGGGAGAGATATGAAAAAAGTGATTTTATGGGGATTGTTGTCTATTAGCTTAATTGGCTGCTCCACCAAAGTCGGTTATTACTTTTTGGATTGGGCTATTGAGTGGAAACTCGAGGAGTTCGTGACATTAGATGACCAGCAGGGCAAGCAATTTGAATTGGCGTTAGATACATTTTTAGTGTGGCATCGGACACAAGAAATGCCCCGCTATAGAGATCAGTTAGCCCTGCTCGGGGCTGAAATCAATCATCAACGTTTTAGTACACAATCTTGGAGTGACCATGTGCGTTCGGCCAAAGCACATTGGATTCGAGTGTTTGATTTTGTTGAGCCATCGTTAATCCCAATCATAAGTTCTTTCTCAGATGAGCAAGTTAAACAGGTGATTGCTCATCTAAGAGTCGAAGAAAAAGAGTTAAATGAGAAGTACCTTGGCAAGAGTCAATCGCAATTGATTGAAATGGCTGATGAGCGAATAGAGAAACGGGTTGAAAAATGGGTTGGAAAACTCTTGCCGTCGCAAAAAACAGCAATACATACTTACAATGTTGAGCGCGGGGATACGTTAGATATGTGGCTTGAATACCGTCATGATTGGATCCGTTTATTCTCACAAGCATTAAAAAATAGGCAAAACCAAAAAGCGCTGTCACATAGCTTAAGGTTGCTAATGACTCAGCCTGATACGCTGAAATCAAAAGCCTATCAGACAAAATTGGATGACAACACGGCAAGGTTCGGTGAGCTACTGATCAAACTAAACCGTTTAACAAGTGAAAAACAAAAACAGCGTTTTGAAAAAAAATTGAATACACTCATTAGAGAGCTTACTGAAATCAGTGAAGATATTTAACCTTAACATCTTGATATTATTGTAGCAGGACAATTTTTATCAACTACAGTTGAAAGATTGTTATGTTTGTTAAGGTCTAATGGATTAATGGAATTTAAAGAGGGATCGACATGCTACTTGGACAACTATATCAAAAATTTCTAAACACCATTCGCTATGCTGAAGGTATTGCACCGTTGGCACTACGACTTTATCTTGCGCCGGTATTAATGCAGGCGGGTTATAACAAACTCTCTCATTTTGGTGACACAGCGGCTTGGTTTGGTAATCCTGATTGGGGACTTGGTCTGCCATTCCCTGAAGTGATGGTCGTATTAGCAGCGGGTACTGAATTTGTCGGCGGTGGCTTACTCATTCTTGGTTTAGCGACTCGTTTAATCGCAATCCCATTATCAATTACTATGTTAGTTGCCGCTTTTGCGGTTCATTGGGATAACGGCTGGTTAGCAATAGCGGATGCGAGTTCATGGTTAGCAAACGACAAGGTGTTGGCATCGACAGAAAAGCTTGAACGCGCTAAAGAACTGCTACAACAGAACGGGAATTATGAGTGGCTAACCAGTTCAGGTAATATTGTGGTACTGAATAATGGCATTGAGTTTGCGATAACTTACCTCTTTATGTTGGTGGCTCTGGTATTTATGGGGGGCGGCCGATATACCAGTCTTGATTATTACATTGCGAAGAAAAACGGCATTGCTTAACGCTGCCAACGAGCTCACTTTATTAAATCCCACCAAATAGGTGGGATTTTTTTTGGGAGCTTGATACTCTCAACGCAAGCAATTATTAATCGCAATTTATTAAGGATGATCCGTTGGACGCATTAACCCTTTTATTGACCAGACAATCCGCGCCACGCCTTATCGCGCCAGGCCCATCAGACGACCAGCTTAAGACTATTTTAGATGCTGCGGCACGAGTACCCGACCATGGTGGTTTGACGCCATGGGAGTTTATCATTGCGACGGGTGGTGGGCTTGAGAAACTAGGGAACGTTTTTGCTGAAGCGTCAGCATTAAATGGTGCAGAAGAAGATGTTATCAATAAAACAAAGAACATGCCTTTAAGAGCCCCTATGGTTATCACTGTGGTGGCTAAAGTAAAGCAGCACCCTAAAGTTCCGGCATTTGAACAACAGCTTGCAGCAGGTTGCGCGGCGATGGCAATGCAGCAAGCTGTATTTGCCCAGGGCCTGGGCGGAATATGGCGAACTGGCGCCTTAGCCTTTGATAAAAATGTGCATCAATTACTTGATCTTGAACAGACGGATCAGATTGTTGGCTTCCTTTATATCGGGACACCAGCACTGAAAGCAACAACTAAGCCGGTGAAAGAGGGGATGGGGTTCGCTCGATATTTATAGTGGATGAGCAACCATGCTAAGTTAGTGACAACAATTTAAAAGGAGGTTGAGTTGAACGCACAACAAGTGAATGACAACGCGCTGGTGGGCGAACACGTTGTTTTAGAACCTTTAACGTTAGCGCATGCTCCAGCATTGAGTATTGCTGTTTGTGATGGTGAGCTTTGGCAACTGTGGTTTACCAAAGTCCCTCATCCCGACGATGTGAACGATTATATTAGCCAAGCTCTTTTAGCCGAAGAAAAAGGGGAAACACTGGCATTTGCGGTTCGAGATCGTCACTCGGGAGCCATTGTCGGTTGCACACGGATCTGTCATTGGCAGCAAAATCATCGACGTCTTGAAATCGGCCATACTTGGTATGCTAAAAGTGTGCAACGCACTGCAGTGAATACCGAGTGTAAGTTGCTGCTGTTAGCCTATGCCTTTGAAACATTGGATGTTATCGCGGTAGAGTTTAGAACTCATATTCAGAATGAAGTGTCACGGCAGGCGATTTGTCGTTTAGGGGCGAATCAAGATGGTATTTTGCGCAACCATCAAATTTTAGAGAATGGTACTATAAGAGATACAGTCGTTTACTCAATTATTGACTCTGAATGGGGTGAGGTAAAAACCGCTTTGCGTAACAAACTCAATGTGACTACCCCATAAATGTGTACACATTAAACGATGGTTTTTAATCTGTTCATTAGGGGCTGTTGATCTTTCGAGCTTAGTTTTTGTTCGACTCTTTACCGTAAAGAATAATGATTTTAGGTCAAGGCTTGAGCGATGATGCTTAGCTGGCTAAGCGAAAAGCTCGTAACGCATTCTAGTTATAAAAGACTAAAATTATTGAAACGAACCCTAAGGGCCGCACTTCTTGGCTATTTTTACGGTGCTGTAGGCTATTTGTGGAGAATAACTAAACGACATAGCCTCCGCCTTGTCAAAATAGCCAATAAACTGCGGCAAAAACAACCGTGAAAGATCAACAGCCCCTAGCGTCTTTGCATCTTTTTTGATGTTACGCTTGATATTAAATGAAAGCTAAAGTAGAAGTAGTTAAATCGAACGAATATAAAAAGGGATTATTTTCATGTCTGGTACCACTTACGCAAGTACGCTAGCAATAGCCGTCGGTTTATTGTCTTTTAATGCTGTTGCGGGCGATGCTGAAGACGCATTGACTAAAGAGTTAACTGAATGTGCTGCATATTATCAGATAGCGTCGAATGCGATTGCAGCTATGAATGCACCACAAATGCAAGCTGTAGGTGATAGATTAAAACTCTCTGGCGAACAAGCGGTTGAAATCGCGAATAAATATCAAAGCACAGAGTATGTTAATCAGGCTGTTATTGCAGCTACAGAGCAACATAAAGCATCAATGCCTAACTCAAAGAGCCTAGGTCCTTTGATGGGGAAATATAAAGAGTCGTGTAAAGTGGTGATTAGTCAGCCAGATAAGCGGCTTGATTACTGGACCATGGCAACGATGTAATAAAAAGAGAGCGAAAGCTCTCTTTTTTTGTAAGATAACCACGATATTCCCTGTCTAATCGGGTATGAGTAACCCTTAAAATATGAGCTATCTTTAAAAGCAGCGTTTTAGCGCTGTTTTTGAAAGAAAAAATCGTGTCGGAGCAAGAGATGAATATCTATTTTTTACTGGCGGGGATCATTGCTGCATTAACTTGTGTCATGCACTTTACCTATGACAGACAACAATTCTTAGTGCCCATGCAGCAAGCTGTTTTCGACCCTATCGCTAAATCTGTGATGCAATGTGTCTTTCACTATATTTCAGTCTTTCTGCTACTTTCAACGTTTATTTTATTGGCTTGCGCTTTTGAAGCCATTTCTCAAATGCATAGCTTTGGCATGTTGGTGTTTATTGCTCTTAATTTCGGCTTATTCGCGATATGGCAAATCTATATTGGTTTTAGCAGTGATCTTGAACAGCCATTTAAACACCTATTCCAATGGATATTTTTTGTTGTAATTTCGGTACTTACCCTATTAGGCGCTTTGTTGGGATAGTAGAGGTGCCGACCTTATATAACGACTGATGAGTGGCGCTATATTGGTGACAGTCATAGATAAACGAGTTGAATTATTTGCACGTTGTTAATCGTGTTATTTGTTGTGTTTATAAAAAATAATCAGTAAGTTGTTTACAGAGTAAGGTGTGTTCCAAATGGATTGGATCGCTGCAATCAGGATGAAAAATGCAAACAAAGCTAAGTCGAATACAATCCTCCCCCCATATTCCCACTGTTGATAAACCATTCTAGCCAACTATCGATTGATAGGGGGTTCGGTAATATCACGATAATTTACAATTTTTTTCACAATGGCTGGCTATATCATTTGGGCTTTGGTTGTATGATAGGCCCATTGTTCGGCTGATTAATTGCTATATAAAGAGCATTTTTATGATAGAAGTCCATGACTTAAAAAAAGAATATCCCATGGGTGATACATGTGTAAAAGCACTCAATGGAGTGAGCTTTAGTATCGCTAAAAATGAATTCGTTGCGATTATGGGGCCTTCAGGTTCGGGTAAGTCCACCTTGATGAATATTATCGGCTGTTTAGATAAACCAAGTTCAGGAGGCTATAGCTTGAACGAGCAAGAAGTAGCTCAATTGGATGATGACGCATTGTCGGCAGTTAGAAATAAAGAGATAGGCTTTGTTTTTCAAAGCTTTCATTTATTACCGCGCTTATCAGCATTACAAAATGTGTTACTGCCTTTAAGGTTTTCGGATCATCCTGATCAAGACCCTCGTTATGCACATGAGTTACTCGCAAGAGTCGGTTTAGAGACTCGGCATGATCACCGTCCTAATCAGCTGTCAGGTGGTCAAAGGCAGCGCGTCGCCATCGCCCGTTCTTTAGTTAATCGCCCTGCCATTTTGCTTGCCGATGAACCAACAGGGGCGCTCGACAGTAAAACGTCAGTTGAAATTATGGCCCTTTTCACTGAATTGCATAAGGCTGGCCAAACCATTATTTTGGTGACCCATGAAGAGGAAGTTGCCGCATATGCACAGCGAATTATTCGTATGAGAGATGGTGATATCGTTGAGATTGAAGAGAGGGCGACTAATGCAGCCTAATACGATTATTGGGTTAAGCAGTTTGTGTATTTTATTAGCCCTTTCACCAAGCCTAGCTCAAGCAAATGAAGTGGCCGTCAAGCCAGTTACACTGCTCAATACTGCACCACTGTCGCCATCGCCTGCAGAGTTATCACCTTTGCTTTTAACCGGGAAAATATCCTCAGTAGACTCACAAGCGATCATGGTGCCCAAGGCCGGTGATGCCTGGCGCTATCAGATCAAATGGATGCTACCTGAGGGTAGCATTGCTAAAGTTGGCGAAGTCGTGGTTATTTTTGACAAAAGTGCTATTGCAAATCGAATTGAGCAATTAGAAGCGAGCTTGTTAAGAGTCACGGCGCAAGAACAGAGTCAATCGATAGAACTGGATGCGCAAATATTGCAGGCGGAGTTTGACCTGAAACAAGCGAGGTTGGAGCTGGAAAAAGCAGAATTAGATGCTGGGATCCCTGCCGATTATATCGCGGCTAAGAATTATGCCGATAATCAATTTAATAAGCTTAAAGCAATATCTGAACTGTCTAAAAAGGCACAGTTATTGAAAGAGATCACTGACAAGAGAGTCGCGTCAATAGCACAGTTACAGATTGATAGAACACGGGCTGAAAGAGAGTTAGAGCAGTCACTTAAAGGTCTTCAACAGTTAGAGATAAACGCCAGTCTAGATGGCCCTATTTTATATTCACGCGATCCTTGGTCAGATAAAAAATTTGCCGTGGGTGATTCAGTTCAAATTGGCCGCCAAGTCGCCACCATTCCAGCCATGAATGAGCTAGAGGTGATTGCTTGGGTCAATGAGGTTGACGCTGATAGGTTAACTATTGGTGAGCCGGTACAGCTTCGATTAGACTCGCAATCAAGCATATCCCTTAAAGGCTCAGTTCAAGGTATTAGTCGCCAAGCAACCAAACAAGCCGCTTGGGGTAATAGTAATTGGTTTCGGGTTAAGATCGCTTTTTCAGGTGATGAACGGGTGAAAATTATTCCAGGAATGAGTGTGTTAGTCGAGCCTAAGAGGGATGCATCATGAAAGCATCGTTATTGAGTGTTTCTTTATTGAGTGTTTTCTTAGTGGGTTGCTCAGACATCGCCATTACTCAAGTTGAAACCGGTGTCTTGAGTCAGCAAATTGAGGTGACTGGCGAGCTAGTCTCGTCTAATACGGTCAACCTAAAACCGCCTGCGGTTAGACGTGTGTGGCAATATCAAATTAAAATGTTAGCGCCTGAAGGTGGGGTTGTGAGTGCAGGCGATCAGGTTGCTCAACTTGACACCTCTGAGCTGGGACAACGACTTTCGGTTAAAACGGCAAGTTTAGAAACAACCATACAAGATCTAGCAACATCAAAACTTCGGAATGCAAAGAAACTGGAGGAGCTAAAGCTAGAGCTAGCTGAAGCTAAAATGAACCAGGAAAAAAGCCAGCTTAAAGTTGAGATCTCTGATGAAACTATCTCTGTCATCGATAAAAAGAAGTATCAGCGTGATGCGATTATTGCAACGGATAGAGTGAGCTTGATTAACAAGAAAATTGAACTTGAGATCATGGGCGCTGAACAAAGAGTTAAAATGCTTGAAGGAGATAAACAAAAGTTCCAACTCGAAGTGGCCGCGCTAAAAAAAGGCATTCAATCTCTTACCTTGATAGCCCCCCGCAGCGGCATGGTCGTTTACGGCAATGATCAACAAGGCAATAAAGTCGCCGAAGGCCAAAATGTGTTTAATGGGGATACGCTGTTAAGCATTCCAGACCTTAAGCATATGCAAGTCAATATGACGATTCCTGAAGTTGAAGCCGGTAGAGTTAAGGTTGGGCAGAAGCTAAAAATTCGATTAGATGCTAATCCAGAAAAAAGCTTTAATGGTGAGATCAAAGAACTTGGTGTCATATTTAGGGTGAAGAATCAGGATGTGCCTCTGGTTATCTTTGATGCTGTAGCCAGTATTGCTGAGGTGGATACAGATTTGATGAGGCCTGGAATGACGGCAAAAATTAGCATCGATATAGCTAACGATATCCCAGAATTATTGCTGTCTGTTGATGCTGTGCATTACGAGCAGGGTAATGCTTACGTGTATACCCCAGGCTTATTTAGCGACAGTAAACAATCGGTATCGTTAGGGGCAATGGGAAAAGAACAGGTTGTTATCGCTTCCGGTTTAAATGAAGGCGATGAGGTACTGTTACCATGAATAATCCATCGAAAAGGCACCACTCGGCTGCAATCCGTATCGCGATTAGCATGGTAAGCACATTGCTTTTAATTGGCACCGTAGGCTGTAGTCAACAATCTAGTGATGGCGTGTTGACGCTTGAAATCGCGCCCGCCGATTTTAAGGTTGATATCCCTGCAGCAGGGGAGTTAGAGGCCAGTAATTCAACGACCGTAACCGTGCCATCCGGGCTTAGAGGGCCACAATCTCTGGCGTGGATCATGGATAACTTTAGCAATGTAAAAGCGGGTGATGTCGTTGCCACTATGGACTCAACACGTGAGAGTTATCGCTTAGAAATGGAGAAGTTGGACTTTGACCGCTTAGGCTTAGACAGTCAGATCCAAACAGAGAAAGACAACACTATCGATAAGACTTTAACAACAGACACTAAGTTAACGGGGCAGGAACGCGAGCTCGCTGACCGCTTCTTTAGCGAAGATGAGCGAGTGTATACCAAGATAGACATTATCGACCAGATGCGTAATCAAGATTATTTAGAAGCAAAAATGATGTTTTATAACTGGGGCATCGATCAGCATGGTTCTCAAGCACAAGCTGAGCAGGAGTTGATTAAGCTTAAGCAGAAGGGCCATAAGGCGAAAATGACTCGCTATTCAAATAACCTAAATCAAATGCAGATTATCGCACCTCATGATGGGGTATTTGTGGCTAAACCAGGTTGGAGCGGGGTACCACCTGTAGTGGGCGATATGATGTGGTCCGGTATGACAATCGGTACCTTACCTGATACGTCAAAGATGCAAGCCAAGTTGTATGTGCTTGAGTCTGAAGCATTGGGTTTAGCGGTGGGTAAATCGGTGACTTTATATCTCGATGCTTACCCTGAAATGCCGATACATGGCACCGTGTCCCAGCTTGATGCTTTGTCAAAAGCGAAAGAGAAAGACAGTCCGGTTAATTATTTTGAGATGGTCGTGAGTATTGATAAAACCTTGGTTGAAGTGATGCAACCCGGCAGACAAGTTAACGCCAATGTTCATGCATTAGATCTTAAAAACGTCATCACGGTGCCTAATCAAGCTTTATTCCAGAAATCAGGTGAGTATTGGGTTTACTTAAAAACCTCAGCAGGCTTTATAAAGCAGAAAGTAGCGCCAGGTAACCGCAGTTTAAATCGTACTGTTATTACCGAAGGCCTCACACAAGGCGATACTATCGCCCTTACCACGCCGCCGAAAAGGAATCGAGTATGACGGGTAATAAACCATCGGCAAATATGTTGATTTACTGGGACGGTATTAAACAAGCCTTCGATGAGATGCGTCATCATAAGTTACGTACCCTATTAACTTTACTAGGCATGATTTTTGGTGTGGGAGCGGTTATCGCGATGCTCAGTGTCGGCGAAGGCGCTGAGCGTGAAGCGTTAAAGATGATTGAATCAATGGGGGTGAACAACCTCGTTGTAAACGCCAGAGCAACTGAGGGCGAAGCATTAAAATCAATACGCGAACATAGTATTGGCTTAAGTCTAAGGGATATCGACAGTGCTAATGATACCTTACCTTTTGTTGAAAACTGGAGCGCAGAAAAGAACGTCAAAGTATTTAGCTTGTTTAGTTTGAAAGGTCGAAGCGATGCAAAAGTACTGGGCGTAACGCCAAGCTACTTTGATTTAAGTGCATTAGATTTAGGAGAGGGTCGTACTCTTAATGCGGCTGATGAGTCGCATTTTCAGCAAGTGGCCGTACTAGGGCCGGAGGCGGCACGGAGCCTATTCCCACAGGGCAGTGCGATAGGCAGTTTAGTTAAAGTTAACCATCAGTGGTTTACGGTGGTGGGAGTTTTGTCTGAGAAAGAGGGGACCAAGTCAACGATTCAAGGTGTTAAATTGGGTGGCGAGCGTAACCAAGTCTTTATCCCACTTAGTACAGCATTAAAAAAGATGCAGTTTAAACATTTAGAAGATGAGCTGGACTCCTTTAAATTAGCACTTGTTGACGGCATTGACCCCACATTGGCATCTAAAAGTGTGCAACATCTGCTCAATCGCCGTCATGGTGGGGAAAAAGACTTTGATGTAGTGGTGCCAGCGGACCTGCTAGCGCAGCATCAAAAAACCCAACAAATATTTAATATCGTGATGGCCTGCGTCGCAGGGATCTCTTTGCTTGTGGGCGGCATCGGCATAATGAATATTATGTTAGCGACCATTTTAGAAAGAACTGGTGAAATAGGGCTATTAAGAGCCTTAGGTGCCAAGCGCAAGGATATAGCACGTCAGTTTCTTATTGAAAGTATCGCAATATCAGCCACCGGTGGCATTATCGGGATCGGGGTTGGATTATTGCTGGCATTGGTTATCTCCACTGCCGCAGGTTGGCCTGTTGCTTGGTCTCCTTTTGCCATTGTGCTTGCCTTAGGGGTTTGTATGACGATAGGGGTTGGCTTTGGTCTATACCCTGCAAAAAAGGCGGCAAGGTTAGACCCTATTGTTGCGCTACAGCGCGATTAAATCGCTTATAGACTAGTGGAGCGATAAAAGTAACCTGTGAAGGGGCAATAATAAATTTATTGCCCTTTTTTATTGATGATATCTAACCTAGATAACACTATTTTAAGGTGCCTACACATCAGCGCTAGACTCACCGCTAAATTCTCAACTTTTATCATTGTTATCCAATAAAATAGCCATTTTTCTGGCAAAAAAAGTGCTCTGTTTTATATCATGAGTAAACTTTCAAGTTTGTGTCGCTTTATTAGATATCATCAAAGAAGAAGGATTTTATAGTAAAGCGTAAACGACTAGTTATTGGTGTTGTGGTAGTGATTTGAACTTATTTCGAGGGGGTAATGTCACGGCTGTTGAAATTTCTATCGGTTTACAAAAAAAAATCTATTTTAGGTCTTTTAGAACGCAACTCTAGAGCTGATAGTGATCAATACTTTGTGTTGTAAAATTACATTACGTCACGTTTGTATTAATTAATTACAGCGTAATAGTGTCAATGTAGCTCGAGATTAGGGTGTTCTGTATGTAAGTTACGAAATCGACCGTAAAGTGTGATGTTAAACGTGGAATATTAGTTAACAAACAACTACTATTAGTCATCCAATTATTTAACGGTTGATGTTTGTGATGACAGGTTATTCAAACCCAGTTATAACAGTGAAAAAAGGCCTTGATGTGCCTATTGCAGGAGAACCGAAGCAAGTTGTTAACACTAGCAAATCTTGCTCCCATGTTGCCCTTCTCGGAGAGGAATATGTTGGCCTAAAACCGACGATGCTAGTCGAAGTTGGCGAACTCGTGCAAAAAGGTCAGGTTCTTTTGGAAGATAAAAAGAACATTGGCGTAAAGTACACCGCTCCTGCTAGCGGTAAAGTCATCGCTATCAACCGTGGCGATCGTAGACTTTTTCAATCTATCGTCATTGAATGTAACCAAGGTGATGCTATTAACTTTGGTATGAGTCACGATATCTCCGCGCTAGAACGCAGCCAAGTGCAATCTAAATTAGTCGACAGTGGTCTGTGGACAGCGCTGCGTACTCGCCCGTTCTCTCGAGTACCTCAGTTAGACACTGCGCCTTCAGGTATTTTTGTCAGTGCAATGGATAGCAATCCATTGGCTGCAGACCCTCGTATTGTTATTGCTGAACAAGCTGAATCTTTCGCTGCCGGTATCGCAGTACTGGGTCACCTAACCGATGGTAAAGTCCATTTGTGTCAGGCGCCGGGTGCAGAACTACCTGGTAGCGATTTAGCGCATGTAAGCAATCATTGTTTTACTGGCGTGCACCCAGCAGGGCTTGTCGGCACTCATATTCACTTTATCTTATCTGCGAGTATTGAGCGTCCGGTTTGGCATTTGGGTTATCAGGATGTCATCGCTTACGGCAAGCTGTTCTTAACGGGTGAAATTTATACCGACCGCGTCGTTTCACTCGCGGGGCCAGATGTGATTGAACCTCGATTAATCCGCGTTCAAACCGGCGCATGTTTATCCCAAGTGGTTGCCGGTGAACTCACAGAGGGCAACTCTCGTGTGGTCTCTGGCTCGGTGCTATCAGGGCATACTGCATTCGGTGCGCATGACTTTCTTGGTCGTTTCCATAATCAAATTAGCGTCCTTCAAGAAGATTCAAAACATCAGGTCTTGCCTTGGATCAGAGGCGGTTCTGAGAAGTTTTCAATTACCCGAGCGGTAACATCTCGCTTTAAGGGTGCTAAGAAACTATTTGACTTCACCACCCACACCGGTGGTTCGGCTCGCGCCATGATGGCTTTCGGTCAATTAGATAGAGTGATGCCGCTGGATATATTGCCAACACTCTTGGTCCGCGATCTCGTTGTTAGAGATACAGATGAAGCACAAGCTTTGGGAGCACTCGAACTCGATGAAGAAGATCTCGCGTTGTGCACCTTTGTTTGTCCTGGTAAGTACGACTTTGGTAAAGAGTTACGTGCTTGCTTAGAAATTATTGAGAGGGAAGGTTGATGAGTCAGCAAGATAAAAAGCCTGATATCCAAGAAGATTATTATGCACCGGGCAGCTCAGTAAGAGGCTACTTGCACTCTTTATTAGTTGCAAATGGTCGCAGCACTAAAGGCAAAGTCCATGTACGTGATGCAATTGATGTAAAGAGAACCATGACGATTGTTGGCTTGTGCTTACTGCCAGCAATATTGTTCGGCATGTACAATATTGGCTTACAAGCGCAAATCGCGATTGCATCAGGTCTAGTGGCTTCCGATATTTGGCAGCTTATCCCCTTTAATTTTGTTTTTGGTGGAATGACAGAGCAAACTGGTTTTTTTGGCCTATTTGTTTACGGTCTAAGCCTTTATGCCCCTATCTATTTAACGGCGCTGTTGGTAAGTCTGTTTTGGGAAATGGTCTTTGCTAAAGTGCGTGGCCAAGAGTTACACGAAGGCTTCTTTGTTACTGCACTGCTATTTACGCTAATTTTACCGGTTTCGACACCACTTTGGTTAGTCGCGATGGGGATAACGTTTGGCATAATAATGGCAAAAGAAGTGTTTGGAGGGATGGGATATAATTTCCTTAACCCAGCGCTTGCAGGTCTTGCCTTTATCTACTTTGCCTATCCATCACAAGTCACCGCGGTGACTCAATTGGTTGCGGTCGATGGTTTCTCAGGTGCAACAACACTGATGCAAACCGCTGCAGGCGATTTAAGCTTTGCAGATTACGCTTGGTACGAAGCATTTACCGACCCTAATTGGTGGAACGCATTCTTCGGCTTTACCGTTGGTGCAATTGGTGAAACCAGCACGCTGGCATTACTTATTGGTGGTGGCTTTTTAATCCTCACACGCCTTGCAGATTGGCGCATCGTGGCAGGCGTACTCGCTGGTATGATCGTAACAGCAACCCTATTTAACATTATCGGCTCGTCTAAAAATGAACTCTTTGCCATGCCATGGACTTGGCACTTGGTCACGGGTGGTTTTGCGATTGCGATGATGTTTATGGCAACCGATCCGGTGACAACGTCTTATACCCGTAAAGGTAAGGTGGCCTATGGTCTGCTCATTGGCTTTATGACGGTGCTTATTCGTGTGGTTAATCCCAAAATGCCTGAAGGCGTGATGCTGGCAATATTGTTCGCTAATTTGTGGGCGCCTATCTTCGATTATCTCGTGGCTAAAGCCAATATTAAACGGAGACTTAAACGCAATGGCCTTTAAACCTAATCAGAAAGCTGACTTACCCGCAGTGGCAATGCCAGCAATGTTGTTAGCAAAACTTTGGGAAGCGATATTTGAGTACCTACTTTATCGTACGCCAACAAGTGCAAAGCAGGTCAATACGAGGAATAAAGCGTAATGGCATTTAAGAAAGATTCATTTGTGGGCACCATGATTTTTACGGTGACCCTATGCCTACTGTGCTCATTTATGATCACTGGCACAGCAGAGCTACTTAAAGAGCGCAAGCTGGTAAAAAAGCGTGATGAACTTAAGCGTAATGTATTAATCGCGGCAGATGTCGATATCGCAGATAAAGACTTTAGAGCCATTTTTGATAAAGACGTTAAATCGATGTTGGTATCGCTTGATACGGGGGTTGTTGAAGCCAATGCCGAAGTGCTTGATTTTGACGAGCGTATGGCGGCGATAAATCCAGAAACGTCGAGTAAGCTAGAGAGAAAGAAAGATAAAGCAAAAATTAAGACCCGTGCTGATCAAGCGCGAGTGTTCAAAGTGTTTGACGACAATGGCAAGTTAACCAGCGTCGTGGTGCCTATCTACGGTAAAGGCTTATGGTCGATGATATACGGTTATGTTGCGCTGCAATCCGACTTTAATACAATAGAAAACGTGGTGTTTTATGAGCATGGTGAAACCCCTGGTATTGGCGACTTTCTTAATGATCCAGACTGGACTGATAAATGGCATGGTAAGCAAATTTTTGATGCTAACGGTAAGGTCTCATTTAAGATTGTTAAAGGGGGGGCTAAAGCGGGCGACTTACATGGCGTTGATGCCGTTAGTGGTGCAACCATGACCGGTCGTGGCGTTCAGCGAGCAGTACAGTTTTGGTTTGGCGCTCAAGGATTCGAAATGTTCTTTAATAAGCTAAAAGCGTCGGAGGGGTAATTGATGAGTACTCAAACTGCATCGACTCGTGACATTTTAACCAGTCCCATTTTTAGTAATAACCCAGTCGCCATGCAAGTACTTGGCGTTTGTTCGGCACTGGCCGTCAGTAACTCAATGCAAACTGCATTGGTGATGACATTGGCCGTGACGTTTGTATTGGTGTTTTCAAACCTCATTATCTCAAGCATACGTTCTCTGATCCCAAATAGTGTTCGTATTATTGCGCAAATGACGATTATTGCTTCATTAGTGATTATCGTTGATATGGTATTGCAAGACATCGCTTATGAATTATCACGTCAGCTTTCAGTATTCGTTGGATTGATTATTACCAACTGCATCATTATGGGACGCGCAGAAGCGTTTGCCATGAAGAATCCGCCGCATCTCGCCGTGGTTGATGCTGTCGGTAATGCTATGGGCTACGGCGTTATCTTATTAGGCGTCGCGTTTGTACGTGAACTCTTGGGTAGCGGCACCTTATTTGGGCATGAAATTCTAAAGACTGTTGAAAACGGTGGCTGGTATTTAGCCAATGAAATGTTCAAGTTACCGCCAAGTGCGTTTTTCTTAATTGGCTTAATGATTTGGTCAATAAACGTCATTCAGCGTAAACGAGGGTAGTAAGCGATATGGAACATTATATAAACCTGTTTATTCAGGCGGCGTTTATCGACAATATGGCGCTCTCGTTCTTTATGGGAATGTGTACCTTTTTAGCGGTATCTAAAAAAGTATCGACGTCTTTCGGATTGGGTGTTGCGGTTATCGTTGTGATGGTCTTAGCTGTCCCTCTTAACCAGTTGATTTATGCCAATATCTTAGCGCCTGGTGCACTTGCATGGGCAGGATATCCAGCATTGGACTTGAGCTACTTACAGTTAATCACCTTTATTGGTGTTATCGCTGCGCTGGTGCAAATCCTAGAGATGTTCTTAGATAAGTACATTCCTGCACTTTATGACTCTTTAGGTATTTTCTTACCTTTGTTGACGGTAAACTGCGCGATTTTTGCTGGTGTTATTTTCATGGCTAACCGCGATTACAATCTAGGCGAGTCTGTGGTGTTTGCAGCAGGTTCAGGCTTTGGTTGGGCGATGGCCATTGTCATGCTCGCAGGACTTAGAGAGCGGATGAAATTCCATGCAATACCAGAAGGTCTGCAAGGCATTGGGATTGTCTTTATTACCACAGGCTTGATGGCGTTAGGCTTTATGGCTTTCTCTGGTATTTCTATTTAAGTCTGTTAGCAATAAAACGACTTAATGAAAACGAATTAAACAAAAGGTAGATTCGATGGAAATGGCAATTGGTATCGGTATGTTCACCGTTGTGGTTAGCATCTTGGTCATGGTGATTTTGTTCGCCAAAAGTAAATTGGTGTCTACGGGTGATGTCAACATTCGTATTAATGATGATGCAGAGAAAAGCATTTCAACTTCAGCGGGTGATAAATTACTCGGGGCACTCGCAAGTAAGAATATCTTTATTCCATCAGCGTGTGGTGGCGGCGGAACGTGTGGCCAATGCCGAGTGACCGTTAAATCGGGCGGTGGTGATATTTTGGCTACCGAGCGAGATCATATCAGTAAGAAAGAAGCGAAGGAAGGTTGTCGCTTAGCGTGCCAAGTCTCTGTGAAAACCGATATGGAACTCGAAGTTGAAGAGGAGATCTTTGGTGTTAAAAAATGGCAGTGTGAGGTTATTTCAAATAATAACACTGCGACGTTCATCAAAGAGTTGCTGCTTAAACTTCCTGAAGGAGAGGACGTACTCTTCAAAGCAGGTGGCTACATTCAAATTGAAGCGCCGGCACATAAAGTTAACTATGCTGATTTCGATATTCCAGCTGAATATCGTGATGATTGGGTTAAGTACGACCTCTTTAAGTTAGTCTCTAAAGTCGATGAAGAAGTGCTACGTGCATACTCAATGGCTAACTATCCAGACGAGAAAGGCACCATCATGCTGAACGTGCGTATTGCTACGCCGCCAAATGATAAAGTGGCACCGGGTAAGATGTCGTCGTATATCTTTAACCTGAAAGCGGGTGACATGGTGACGATTTCAGGTCCATTTGGCGAGTTCTTTGTCAAAGAAACGGATGCTGAAATGATATTTGTTGGCGGTGGTGCGGGTATGGCACCGATGCGTTCACACATATTCGACCAACTTAAGAGTAAAAAAACTCAGCGTAAGATGAGCTTCTGGTATGGCGCTCGTTCAACACGTGAAGTGTTTTACCAAGAGGATTTTGATGCGCTTGCTGCAGAGAATGAAAACTTTGTTTGGCATGTGGCACTGTCTGATCCGTTACCTGAAGATAACTGGACAGGTTACACCGGCTTTATTCACAATGTCTTATTTGAAAACTATCTGCGTGATCATAAAGCGCCAGAAGATTGTGAGTTTTACATGTGTGGCCCTCCAATTATGAACTCGTCAGTGATCCACTTGCTTGAAAGCTTAGGCGTGGAACCTGAAAATATTTTACTCGATGATTTTGGTGACTAAGCAAATCTCAATCGTTTAAAACAATAAAAACGCAGCCCATTGGCTGCGTTTTTTTATTGACTGCAAGCTACAAACTTACTCGATGTTAGACTGAGATGTAACGTGGCAGAGCAGAAACGTATTGCCATTGTTTAATACCCACGCTACTAAATAGTTCCTCACTATGCGAGTGATCTCAATCACTGTAGGCAAGTGAGTGGATTGTTGCTCCTGCGTTACTATAGCTTCCTCATCTGAGCTTTATGGAGAAAGGGCATGTCTTATTTCGTTTGGAAAAAATAGACAATGTTGTGCATATCGAACGCCACATGCGCAGCATGAAGTAAATTTATGAGCTTCTCAGGACTCCCATTCGTGCGTTGCATTGTCTCGAAAGGGCATAACCATTTTTTCAACAATGTGCTTAGCATTGAAAGCCTTCAGAGAGCTCTGAATTGATCACATATTTAATGGCATTGGTATAACAGTGTTTTTACTGGTTTAATAAGGGGTTAACTACTTTTACTCTGGAACTTACAGGAAACTGGCAATGGACGCTCAACGCCCCAATTTTATCTATCCCCCTGGCTCAATGTTAATGCACTCACCACTGATGTTAAGTAAAGCGGATATGTACGGCTTTTTCTTAAAAGGCAAAATGGCAAATCTGCAAAAATCTATCGATACCTGTCTTAATCAAGTGGCTTGCAGTGCCATGTATTTCAAAGTGTTATCACCCTATGTGTTAACCAGTTTTACTCGGGTAGAAAAAGCCTATTCTGAGGATCCTCAAGATCGAGATAAAGGCTGGATCCAAGAAACTGATATTGTCACTTGGGTGATGGTGGGGAGGCAAAACAGCAGTGACAGTGATGATGTGAGTCATGTTTACTTCCACCCGTTACATATTTTTGTCAACGACGCGATGGCATTAATTAATGGCCGTGAGCTTTTTGGCTATCCCAAATACATGTGCGAGTACGAAATGCCTGAGGTGGGAGCGCCGCTAACGAAGCTTAGCTTATCTGCTAAAAGCTTTAAGGTGTTCTCAGCGGAGAGTGAACTTGCCATTCACCCCCTACTTAGCGTTGATTGCGAGGCAGCGGAAGAGCAACAACTATCGACATTAGAAGCGATTAGCCAGACATGGGACTTATTTAAAGCGCAGACTGACTTTATCCCTGAGCTTGATAAGCTGGGTGAAAATCAATTGTTTAGTTTGTTGTTTAAACCTGCAATCGATCAAGTGTTTCTCAAGCAGTTACCGGATAGCGCGGGTAATAAAGCGGTGTATCAAGCCATTACCGCAGCGCCAGCCAAAGTGAATAAAGTGCATTCCATTGCGTTATTAGAAAATGACTTGCTGGCGACCATTTTTGACAATGCTTCATTCTCATTTAAAGACTCACTTGGTGTTGAGCTGGGCGAGCAGCATGTACTGTTGCCTTACCATGTTAACTTCGACTTTGAGGTACCGCAAGGCGAGGTACTTGTCGATAACTCGATCGTTAAAAAAGAGAAAATCGCGATATTGGGAGGCGGCGTTGCAGCAATGACGGCTGCAGTTTGCCTAACGGAGCAACCAGGTTGGCAAAATCGTTATGAGATAGATGTTTATCAAATGGGCTGGCGTATTGGCGGTAAAGGTGCCAGTGGGCGTAATGCTGAAAAAGGCCAACGTATTGAAGAGCATGGCCTGCATATATGGTTTGGATTCTATCAAAATGCCTTTAGCTTAATGCGTAAAGCGTACGAAGAACTTGATAGACCAGCGGGGGCACCACTCGCAACTTTTTTAGATGCCTTTAAACCGCATAATTTTATTGTGCTGCAAGAAGATGTGGGTGGTGATTCTGATAGTTGGCCTATTCAATTTCCTGAACGTAATGGCTTGCCTGGTGACAGTACTGAAGTGCTAACACTGTGGAAAGTGGTCAAGGCGGCGTTTAGCTGGATCCGACACTGGTTAACTGAGATGGACGATCTGCTAGATGCACTAGAAAATGAAGATACCGCTGCGACTAAAGAGTCTGCAAGGCCAGTGCATTGGTTCAGTCGTGAATGGTTTGAACAGCTAAACGACAGCATTGAAGACTCAATTGATGACGCAAAAGAGAGTTTGTCATCACTTGCCGATAAGTTGGAATGTCATTTCAATCAAATGATCGGTCGTGACTGTGAAGCACATCATCATGATACTGAAGATGAAGGCGGTTTTGTCGAGTCCGCGGTTGATGCCTTCAGAGCACGCCTAGAAGAGCGTTTTGTCGACAAATTAGAAACCAATGATGAGCTGCGCCGCTTGTATATTGCTGCGGATTTGGGTTTGACCATTCTGAAAGGTATGTTCGTTGATGACGTGTTCAAGCACGGTTTTGATGTGATCAATGATTATGATTATCGAGAGTGGCTAACCAAGCACGGTGCTAACCAAACATTCACGGTTGATTCTGCACCAGTACGTGGTTTTTATGATCTGGTGTTTGCTTATGAAAAAGGCAACTTTGATAAACCGAATCTTGAGGCAGGGACGATTATTCGGTCTATGATGCGCATTGCGCTTTGCTATCAAGGCGGAGTGATGTGGGAGATGCAAGCAGGTATGGGCGATACCGTGTTTACGCCTTATTATGAAGTGCTTAAACGCCGTGGCGTTAATTTTCATTTCTTCAATAAAGTCGACAACCTTGAATGCAGAAATGCCAGTATTCAGGCGATTGAGATCACCGAGCAAGTGGCTTTAAAAGAGGGGCTGCAATCATACTCACCACTGGTGGATGTGAAAGGCTTAGATTGTTGGCCTAGCAAACCAAATTTAGACCAGCTGGAGCCTATTCAAGCACAGTTAATGCAAGAGCATGATATTAACTTGGAGCATTTTTGGAGCAATTGGGACGAGGTGTACCAGTCACACTATGGCCATGCATTACCGAAAAAGCGCTTGGTTAAGGGCAAGGATTTTGACAAAGTTATCTTTGGCCTTTCAATAGGCTCTGTACCCCATGTAGCCAGCGAAGTGATGGCACAGAGCGAAGCATTAAGCCTAAGTGTTGATAAAGTCAAAACGGTTGCAACGCAGGCTTATCAGTTGTGGATGGATCAAGATTTAGCCGGGATCGGTTGGCCTTTAACACCTGATAATGGTGAAGAGCCAGTGCTGTCTGGCTTTACAGAACCTTTTGATACGTGGGCATCATTAACTCACCTTATCGATAAAGAAGACTGGCCAGCGATACAACCTAAAAATGCCAGTTACTTTTGCTCGGCTTTACCTGTCGATAGTTATCCACCGAGCAGTGATATCGATTTTCAAACTCAAAAGACATTAGAGGCAAAAGCCGGGGCCATTGGCCAGCTTACTCATCAAATCTATAAACTCTGGGGCAATGTTCCTACGCCGGGCAGTTCTCTGGCTGATACAGCAGGATCATTCCCATGGCAGTGGTTACATGATGAGAGTGGGGCTTCTGGCGTAGCGAGGTTTGATAGCCAATACTGGCGAGCCAATGTCGACCCGTCTGAGCGTTATGTGATGTCAGTAAAAGGCAGTACGCAGTATCGTATCGCAACTGATGGTACGGGGATAGATAACCTTTTCGTCACTGGCGATTGGATAAAAACCGGCATTAATGCCAGTTGTGTTGAAGCGGCAACAATGGCCGGAATGCAAACCTCCAAAGCCATTAGCGGTTTTCCAACAGCGATAAAAGGTGAGCAAGACTTTTAAGCTCTTTTCTGTGTATAAAATGACGTTAGGCTAGCAATAAAAAAGGCGCTTCAACCAATGTTGAAGCGCCTTTTACTATCTCTTATGCGTTAGTAACCGACGGTTTCGCTGCCCGCTCGGCGAGGGTCCGATGAACCGAAAATACCTTGGTCAGTGACCATAATTGATTGAGTTGAACCCATCGAGTTATTCACCTTTATGTGATGTCCCTTGGCCTCAAGTAGGTCGCGAGTATCGCGGTTTAACGTATGTTCTACACGTAGCACATCGGGCAACCATTGGTGATGAATACGCGCAGCATTAGTGGCTTCTGCGATGTTCAGGCCATGGTCGATTACGTTCATTATTACTTGTAAGGTGGTGGTGATGATGCGTGAACCGCCTGGACTGCCAGTGATGATGTAAGGTTTACCGTCTTTCATCACCATCGTCGGACTCATTGAACTCAAGGGGCGTTTTCTGCCTTCAACCGCATTTGCGTCTCCGCCAATTAAGCCAAAACCGTTGGGTACACCTGGTTTTGCTGAAAAGTCGTCCATCTCGTTATTGAGTAAAATCCCCGTTCCTTTAGCGACTAGACCTGAGCCATAACTGAAGTTGAGCGTGTAAGTATTAGAAACTGCATTGCCCCACTTATCCACGACAGAATAATGGGTGGTCTGATTACTTTCATAAGGCGCTATTTTACCTGGTTTTATCTCACTGCTAGGCGTGGTCTTATTCATGTTGATTTTTTTAGCTAAGGCTTTAGCGTAATCTTTGTTAGTCAAAGCCTCGACGGGAACATTGACGAAGTCTGGGTCACCTAAATACTCACTACGGTCGGCATAAGCTCTTTTCATCGCCTCTGTCATTAAATGCAAAGTGGCAGCGGTATTGTGACCTAACTTATCAATAGGGTATTGCTCGAGTATGTTGAGCATCTCAATAATATGCACTCCGCCAGAGGAGGGAGGCGGCATTGATACCACTTGGTAGCCTCGGTAATTGCCTGTTACGGGCTTTCTTTCGATAGCTTGGTAGGTTTTTAGATCATCAAGGGTCATTATCCCACCAGCCGTTTTAATTGCTGTGACAATTTTCTCAGCTGTCTCACCTTGATAAAAGCCCTTACTGCCCTGTGTTGCGATGAGTGATAGCGAGTGGGCTAGCTCTGGCTGTTTAAGCGTGTCACCAATTTGATAGTCGGAATTGTCTTTTTTGTAAAACACTGCAGCAGAGCTTGGCCACTGTGCTATGCGTCTTTTTAAACCTGTTAACGAGGATGATAGATCGGGCGTGACGATGATGCCATCTTTAGCCATTTTAATCGCGGCCTGAGTCACTTGCGTCATGGTCATGGTGCCGTACTTTTGTAATGCCAATTCCATACCCATGACGGTGCCCGGTACGCCAACCGCCAAGCCATGCTCACGGCTAAGTTTATTGACGGCATTGCCATTCTCATCGAGAAAGATATCTTTGTGCGCGCTAGCAGGGGCCATTTCACGATAATCAATTGCGATGGTTTTGTTCTGTTCGGCTAAATGAACCAACATAAAACCACCGCCACCAATATTACCGGCGCGCGGCAGAGTCACAGCAAGACTGAATCCTACGGCAACAGCAGCATCTACAGCATTACCACCTTGTTTAAGAATTTCAACCCCCGCCCTTGTGGCCAATGCTTCTTGGCTCGCGACCATACCGTGCTCGGCCCATACGGGGAGAGCTGTTGCCATATGGCTGTATATGGAAGTTTCAGCAGCATTAACCGATAGCGGGGCGCTGGCGGTTAATGTTAGAGTTGTGAGTGGAATTGCCATGGAGATGGCAAATGCTAAGCTCTTAAACATACGCATTTTCAATCCTTTGTATTTTTTGTATTGTCTATTGCGGTTGAATCTCTTGGTTAACTCGACGTTAGCGCCAGGTTAACTCTAGGTCTTGAGTTCAACTCTTCATTTGAGTTTAGCAATGTGACGCTTATCGCAATTAAATGCAATAGCGATAGGCTAAAGGTGCAGCATTAGGCGCTAACTGGCTTATTTAACATCAGTTTTATTAAAGGCTCAGGGATTAAGTTTGGACAAAAATCAGTTAAAAGTGGCTCCGCCACCGCGAGCAGCGTTGGATCTAAGCTTAGAGTTTATTCGCGCTATCGATGCTGTGGATGCGAGTATTTGGGATGATTTAATGGATGATGATAATCCCTTTAATCAACACGCTTATTTAGCGGCGCTAGAACAAAGTGGCTGTGTCAGTCAGCAAACGGGTTGGACTCCGTTACATCTGTTAGTGCGTCAGTCCTCTCGGATCATTGCTGTCATGCCGCTGTACATTAAGACACACTCCTATGGGGAGTATATCTTTGATTGGGCTTGGGCTGAGGCTTACGATAAACATCAAATCCCTTATTATCCAAAGCTTGTTTCTGCTATTCCATTTACCCCAGTTACAGGCAAACGTATCGGTATTGCCAGTGATATTACTCAACCGTCATTAGTGTGGGATGTGATTAAAAAAGCGCTTGATGGCAGTTTATTGGAGCATGGGTTTTCTAGCTGGCATTGTTTATTCCTGCCAAAAGAGCAGTTCATAGAGATGTCCAAATCTGCTGAAGACAGCCACTCTTGCTTGAAACGACTCAGTACTCAGTTTCATTGGAAAAATAAAGGTTATCAACATTTTGATGATTTTTTAGCGGCACTGACATCTCGTAAGCGTAAAGACATTAACAAAGAACGCGCTAAATTGACGCCACACGAGCTGCGCTTTGAATTTATCAATGCAGCGCAAGCGACGACAGCAATGTGGCATACCTTTTATGCCTGTTATCGACAAACCTATACAAAACGTTCAGGGCATTCCGGTTATTTAAACTTGGCTTTTTTTGAGTCGATAGCTAAAACGATGCCTGAAAATATCTTGTTATTGTTGGTGCATGACATCGAAGGCGAAGTGGTGGCTTCTGCGCTGTATTTTAAATCAACAACGCATCTCTATGGTCGATACTGGGGCAGTTTAGTCGATATAGATGGGCTGCATTTTGAAGCCTGTTATTACCAGGGCATTGAATACTGCATTACCCACAATTTAGCCGTGTTTGACGCAGGCGCGCAAGGTGAGCATAAGGTCGCACGCGGTTTTGAGCCTATGGCGACATACTCTACTCACGAGGTTATTCACCCTGAGTTTCGCAATGCGATTGAAAACTTTACTTTTCAGGAAGCTGACAATATTAAAACTTATATGCAGCAATTAACCAGCAAGCTACCTTATCGACAAGACCCCAGCTAAGAAATAGCGAAGCTGTTGGTCCTAGCTAGCTCCTAGCCTAACGCCAACCAAAAGCCGACCGCAATCATTAGCGAACCTGCAATACGGTTCATCCACTTAATGTTGTCACCGCGACTTAAAAAGACGCGTAAACTTTTACCGCCGGTGGCATAGGCCATCATGCTGGTGAATTCGGTAAGCATAATAATACTGAGTAGGGCTAGCAGCTGTGGCGCAACTTCGCGCTCTACGCTAATAAATGGCGGTAATAGCGAAACCATAAAAGCCCACCCTTTGGGGTTAGCAATCGCGGTCATAAAGCCTTGTGTCATCAGCTCTATATTGCCAACACTCGGTGCAGTTTGACCTTCGACTAACGCCATTCTTCCTTTCGAACGCCACATGTTAACGCCAATATAGGCGAGATAAAGACCGCCAACCCACTTGAGTACTGCAAACATCTCAGGGTAATGGAGCATAATGCTAGCAACTCCCATGACCGCCGCTACAGCGACTAATGCGACACCAACCAACTCGCCTAGCATCATCCACATAGTGCGGCGAACACCAATGCTCATACCAAGTGTCATGGCTAATGTCATACACATACCGGGTGTAATTGAGACGAAAAAGAAGGTCGGTAAAAATACGGCGAGTAAAGCGATATCAGGCATGGCGTGGCAAGTCTCGTGAGTTTAAAAGGGTTTAGTCGCTTGGGGCAAACGGAAGCGTCATTGTAGAGAAGATGATGAGCTTTGGATACAAACGAGTTATAAATATGGAGACGATGGGGCAGAAAAAAACCAGCTTAGCCAATTGATAAGGCTATAGCTGGTTTTATCATGGAGAGGTAAGGTGTTATAAACGTTCTTATGCCAGCACTTTAATTAACGTGTTGTATTAAAGTACGCCGCGTCGTTGCTGATCACGTTCAATTGATTCAAATAATGCTTTAAAGTTACCTTCACCAAATCCTTCATTATTTTTACGTTGAATGATCTCAATAAAAATAGGACCAAACAGGTTTTTGGTGAAAATCTGCAGTAAATAACCATCATCATCACCGTCAACCAGGATCTGGTGATGTTTAATACGGTCATGATCTTCAGTGACTTGGGGTAACTTCTCAAAGATAGTCTCGTAGTACTCAGGAATAATATCCAAAGTTTGAATTGATGAACCTTCCATCGCATCTAAAGAGCCTACAATATCACGGCTTCTGAAAGCTAAATGCTGTACACCCGGTCCGTCATATTCACGTAAGTATTCATCGATTTGGTTTTTGTCACTGCCTTTGCCTTCGTTGATCGGAATGCAGAAGCTACCATCAGGCGAACGTAGCGCATAAGAAACAAGCGCGGTTTTTGAGCCTTTAATGTCAAAGTAACGTACTTCGGTAAAGCCAAAAATATTTTTGTAGAAGTTTGACCAATGCTCCATCGTTCCTTTGTAGACGTTATTGGTTAGGTGGTCGACTTCAATAAAGCCTTTTTCCTGAGTGATTACTTGCTCATCTAAATCTTCAAAGTCAGTGGCATAAATGTTGTCTGACTCGCCAAAGGTATCGATAAAGTAGATAAGGCTATCACCAATGCCATAAATAGCGGGGTATGGCATATCTTTCAATGCTGCATCAGTTGCAGGCTTGGCGCCACGCGCTACTGCACCTTCGAAGGCGAGGTTAGCATCTTCAACACGCCAGCCCATTGAGCAAATGGCTGGACCATGACTCTTAGCAAATTCAGCAGAAAACCCTTTACGCTCAGTATTAAGCAAAAAATTGATGTCATTTTGCTTGTAGTACAAAATATCTTTTGACTTAGATTTCTTCAACAAAGAAAAACCGAAATCGATAAATACCTGATGCATGTAATCTTGATCAGGTGTCGCAAACTCAGTAAATTCAATACCGAGTAGGCCTAGTGGGTTTTTTTCGCTTGCCATTGTTATATCCTTTATCAATTCAGACTAGCCATTACGTTGACGGCCGGTGTGCTTGGTTAATTGCTTAGCTTTCAATCCAAGAACGGTTGTAGTCGATGCTCATGCAGTTCTTTACATGTTCAGTTAATTTGAGTGGGGCGAAAGTATCGACCATCACTGCGTATTCGTAGGTTTCTGTTTTGCCTATTGAGGCTTCGGTGCGACCCGGTTGTGGTCCATGAGGCACCCCTTTTTGATGCAATGTCATGTAGCCCGCTTCAATACCGGTACGGCTCATAAAGTCGCCATCAACGTAATAGAGCACTTCATCACTATCTATATTTGAATGGTAGTAGGGCGCTGGAATCGATTGAGGGTGGAAATCGTATGGACGTGGTACAAAGTTACAGATCACAAAGTTATGCGCTGTAAAGACAATATGGTCGGATGGTGGAAGGTGGATTTTACCCACTTTCGGCGCATATTCTTGGATATTGAAAGCCCACGGGTATACACAACCGTCCCAACCGACTAAATCAAATGGATGCCACTCTAGCGAGGTCAGTTGATACTTATCACCGAACTTACAGACTAAAGAGAAATTGCCTTTTTCGACGATAGCTTGTTGTAGCTCAGGAGTGCGGATATCTCGTTCACAATAAGGCGCCGACTCGAGCATCTGTCCGTATTCGTTGCGAAAATGTTTTGGCACTTCAACCATGGTTGAAGACTCAATAACAAATAGGCGGGCAGTACTATAATTACTGAATTTCAATTGATAGGTGGTACCGCGCGGAATAATCAAGTAATCCCACTTTTTAACCGCTAAAGCGCCATACTCACTATAAAGCGTTCCTTCACCTTCGTGGATAAACACCACTTCGTCAGCATAGGCATTACGATAAAACTCGTCTGTATCTTCTGTGACCTTAGCGGTGTACATCGCAACGTCATTATTGAAGAATATTTTATTGCGAGCATTAAAGAAGTTACCTTCACTATCAGCCAGCTTAGTATCAAGCTTATAGTTTTGAATTAAAGAGTCTTGCCAGTCCTTACCATGAGACAGACTGTAAGGTGCAACTTCTAATGCCTTGGTCGGCATATTATGGTGATACTTATTGGAGTAGATATTGGAAAAGCCATGAGTTGAAAAGAGCTCTTCACGATAGAGCTCCCCATTGTCTTTTTTAAATGTGATATGACGCTTTGTGGGAATGCTCCCTTGCTTCACATAAAATGGCATACTGGCTTTCCTTGTAATGTGCACATTGCACTTATCTAGTCGATAACGTGATCTAGGTATCAATTTAGTTGCTAACACCCGCAAAAAAAAGAATAATAATTACTCTATCTCCATCTAAAAAATAGATGGTATGTTTGTGTTTACGCTAGGAGAGCCAAATGCGTATTGATGTAGATGCGTTTAAAGTACTGCAAGTCTTAGTCGAAGAAGGCAGTTTTGCTAAGGCTGCAGAGCGATTGCACAAAGCGCAGTCGGCAGTGAGCTATCAAGTCAAAAAGCTAGAGCAACACCTAGGTGTAAATCTTTTTTGTCGCGATCAATACCGCGCAGAATTAACGCCAGAGGGCAAAGTTATCTTGGCTGAAGGCCAAAGGTTGCTGCAATACCTAGCAAATATTGAGCATTTAGCCAGCAGATTTAGTGAGGGCTGGGAACCCAAGTTGGAGCTAGTGGTTGATGGTGCATTGCCAATGAAGCCAATTATGCGGGCACTAAAACGAATGGCTGAGCAGCAAATACCCACAAAAGTACAATTGAATATGGAATTTTTGGGCGGCGTACAGGATCGCTTCGAACGGGACAGTGCCGATTTAATGTTGGTTAAAGATTATCGAACGGGTCCCAATTACCGGCCGCAAGCCTTACCGCAAATTACCAGTATTTTGGTTGTTGCCAATAGTCACTCCTTGGCCAGCGAAAAAAATATCAGCCTATTTGAACTGCAACGTCATGTTGAATTAACCATTGAAGATTCTTCACCCGAGAAACGATACCGCGATGAGCTGCAGTTTGGTGGTGATAAGGTGTTCTATCTTTCGGGCTTTATTATGAAAAAAAATGCTCTGTTGATGGGATTAGGGTTTGGATGGATGCCAGACTTTTTGATAACAGAGGAGCTAGCCAGTGGTCAGTTAGCCGAAGTCGATTTCAATGGTGGTAACCGCTACAGCTTTACGCCGCAATTGGTCTCTACCATGGAGCGGCCACTCGGAAAAGCAGGGCGTCTGTTTACCGAGTTGATAATGGAGGAGTTTAATGCCGAAGACCCGCCCGCATCAACTTAATCATTTATTAAGGATGACGTTTTTACTTGGGTGTAGGTTATCTTTAATCTAATGTCGATTCTCTCTCTGATCTTACTATTAAGATTAATCGATGACTCTCTATGGCTATGTTGCCATAAGAGTCTACAGGTGCCGTTATCCTAGCTCTTTAAAATTGATTATTGCCTAATCTGTCTTCTGCTTTGAGTTTCTTCTGCCATTCAGGCGGCAGAGCTTCTCCTCTTTCTACCTTTTTGTTTGTCGTCCTTATCGTGTTTAGCCAACAGATAAGCGGGAGTCGAGCAGATGTGTTGGCAACAAGTAATAACATAATTCAGCGGGGGGTAAATTTTGTAGCGGGCTCAATGTTAGGCTTCATCAAGCATTAGTATCGTTATTGCAAATTGCGACTACATCTTGCAATAACCGTTGAAAGTGGACTTGAGTAAGGCGGCCAAAATAAGATTTCTAGGTATTCAGTGATGCTTTATTAACGCTTTATAGCGTATTGAGAAAACGGATTTATTTAATGATACTGTATTTATTTCTTTTATAACAATAGTTTAATTTGACTAGCCGTTGTTAAGGTTGTGTTCAGTTACCTTCAATTAGAATTACCTCATTAAAAGCTGGTATGGCTTATGCAGATGAATGTTTACACATTCTGCATATTTGTCCTCTATACACCGAGGCAAAAGACCAGTTCTAAACGGAGGTACAGTATGAACAACTCAACAATACAGAGCCACGCTACTGGTTTATATAATGAGTATGCTAAAGATCTTGTTATTGGTAACCATTTTGTGTCGGACAAACGTTTACAAGAGTTTGTGGCTGATCTAGCACGTGAAGGATTATTACTCGAAAGCTTTAAATGGGATGAGTGGTATAACAATAGTTATATGGTTGAACGTCCTGAGTATATTGCCGACGCCACGTTATATGAGTGCCAGTTATTGGTCACCGCCATGTCGAGATTAGACCGATTTAGTCCCGGTGTATTGAGTAATATGCGCCGCCAAGGAGTGCTTAATGCAATTGCAGAACGATTTAAAGCATTATCTTTTGAACCTGTTATGTAACGAGTAGATAGAACATTAATTTGAAAATAAAAAGCCGCATTTAGCGGCTTTTTGCTGTAATCATATTTTAAATCGAGTTTAGATTATTTAGTCTGCAAAAGGCACTGGTCTTGGCGTATTCGGTGTTGAAGGTGGCAATATAGGTAAGACTATCTGTGGTTGCTCGCCTGTAAGTGAATTTAAAAACGACACCATTTGCTTGGTTTCTGTCGCTGTTAAAGCTTGACCTAGTTGAATATCTGCCATGGTATTCACGGCGTCAGCAAGGTTCCATACACTGCCGTCATGGAAGTAAGGATAGGTTAGCTCTATATTCCTTAACGTAGGTACTTTAAAGACAGATTTATCGGCTTCTTTACCCGTAACCCCTTTTCGTCCTTCAGCAGGATTCTTTGTATGGAAAGGTTTTACTAGCCCCATCTTCATGTACATCGTCCCGCCAACGGCTGGTCCATTGTGGCAACTGACACATCCTTTGTCTTTAAAAAGCTGGTAGCCGGCTTTAGCATCGCTATTAATGGCACTTTTATCGCCAAGCAAGTATTGGTCGAAAGGTGCATTAGGTGTTACTAGTGTCTTTTCAAATTCAGCAATGGCATCCGTTATGGCATCAATACTGATATTGTTTGTTTGATACACGCTGGCAAAGCGTGCTTGATACGCTGGCATAGAGCGAATAGTATCAACCGCGAGTTCATGGCTAAAGCCCATCTCTTTAGGATTGGCAATCGGACCACCGGCTTGCTCTTGCAAATCTTTAGCTCTGCCATCCCAAAATTGGGCTAAGCCGTATTCAGCATTCAATACAGTGGGTGAGTTTATAGGACCTTGCTGCCAATGATGACCAATAGATGTTGGCAGAGCATCAACACCGCCAAGTGATAGGTTGTGGCAAGAGTTGCATGAGATATAACCAGATTTAGACAGTCTAGGCTCGAAAAATAGCATTTTACCCAGTTCAACTTTTTCTGGATTAGTGATGACCGCTGCGGGGATTATTTCAATAGGTTCACTTGCTGCAAATGAACTAGCAGAACAGATTGCTGCAATAGCGATAGTGAGTGTGGTCAGTTTTAGCATGGTTATCCTATAAGCTTACAATAATTGTGGTTATATTTCTAAGGCCATAATAAATAGTTATCTTTATAGTAGGTAACGCTTTGTTTCGATTGAGGCTATCGTTAGTTTGGATTGATTTATTGCGACCTTAGTCGCAGACTATTGGCAATAGCCTTGGTAGGGGGGGGGACTGCAGTGATTTACCTTTTGCCCTAGAAATGGTGATGGTTATCACCATTGAGTAACATAATGGTTGTTATCGTTTCATCTTACGCAGCAGGATTTTTCTATCGAGCCAGCGAGCGGTGTTACTCATGTGGTTTTGACTCTTCTTTAGCCAACGATGAGCCCAAGGATATTCAATGCTTAATACGGCTAAGCCAATAGGTAAAAGCAACCAAGCTGGACCTGGCAGAATGATCAGTGCTGCACCTGTTAGGGTTAATAAACCACCCACAATGGTGATAAGTGCTCTTTTTAACATCTTTGACTCCAAGGGTGTATGTATTTGCAGCTAAAAGATGCATGGCGCGTTATGCGCAGGTTCATTCATTTAGCGTTATAGCGTTTAGTATATGCGCATTTAATCTGCAGTTCTTGACCTAACTGTAACAAATCCTTTTCTGTTTGTTTTTGCATCCTCAAGAGCCACTTTAGTCCAAATTGACTCTTTATAACCAATAAGCGATAACATTGTTTTGTACAGTGACCTTGGTGATATCGGCACTATTGACTAAAATAGGTGGTAATGACAGTGAGTCATCACGAGAGCATTTAAACTGAAACGGCTTACTAAACGAAAGGCTGCGAAATACACATGTGTTGTTATTTAATGGATTATGTACGCCGAACGATTAATATTGTTCCAGCGCTTAGGCGGTTGCTACTGATAGCGGCTTGCTTCTCACCAATGGTGAGTGCTGATACCCTGTACTTAACATCATTGCATTGGCCGCCTTATTCTGGAAGTCAGCTCAAAAATGAGGGCGCGAGTATTGCTATCACGCGAGCTGCTCTTGCGGCGGTAGGCCATAAAGTGGAGGTCGATTTTTATCCATGGAGCCGAGCGGTAAGAATGGCTTCAAGAGCGGACTCAAAATACTCTGGATATTTACCAGAATATGCTTATCCAACAGAAAAGTTTGTTTTTTCAGACTCGATGGGAAGCAGCCCGCTGGGACTGGTTGAGCAAAAACGCCATCCTATTAGTTGGTCAGAGCAAAGCGATCTTAACCAATACAATATTGGTGTGGTGCAAGGTTATGTCAATACCGAGCAACTCGATAACATGATAGCTCAAGGTGTTCAGCCTGTTGAAGTGGTCGCGTCTGACATCCATAACATTAAAAAAGTGGTGTCTGGACGAATTGACGCTGCGGTTATTGACGTTTATGTGTTGCGTTACCTGCTTGCGCAACCCGATATGGAGTCTGTCGCCAGTCGAGTTCAGTTAAATAAGCGTACACTGACAAAGAAAGAACTCTATATTGCCTTTAAAAATAATGTAGAGGGAAAGAAGTGGCGAGACTTGTTTAATCGAGGTTTGAAACAAATAGATGTCGATAAAATATTAAAAGACAACATGGTCGATTAAGTTCGTTTGATTAGGCTCGAACGATTAGATATCACCCGTTAGATATTGTCATGTAGCTGACCTCACTTTGTCTTAATCTGCTGTTATTTTTACGACATTATTCATCTCTTTTGCAAGTGGTATGATGCAGATAACGCCACCAGAACTCAATACACTAACAACCCTTATTGAATCCTTTCCACAATTGCGAGCCAAAACACTAACTGAACTGACATATAAAAATCAGTCTTTCCCTGTCATTTGTGCTGAACTAGGCAGTGAAGCAGCAGACAAGCCTTGTGTGCTGTTTGTCGGAGGTGTACATGGAGTTGAAAGAATTGGCACTCAAGTGATCCTCGCTTTACTCGAAAGCCTATTAGCCAGGCTGGAGTGGGATAGTCAGTTACAAATTCTGTTAACAAAAATTAGAATTGCATTTGTGCCTATCGTTAATCCAATAGGCTTGCTAAATGGCACTCGGTGCAATGGTCAGCAAGTTGATTTAATGCGTAACGCGCCAATTGATGCGACAACGAAAGTGACCTTTTTAGTGGGGGGGCAAAGAGTGACTCCGCTATTACCCTGGTATCGAGGCAAAAAAGGGGTGGAGCCGGAAACCGCCGCCTTAATCAACTATGTAGAATTATTGCGATCAAATGCTTCTAGTGTTATTTCACTGGATGCACACTCAGGATTTGGACTATCAGATCATATTTGGTTTCCGTTTGCAGGGTCTCATCAACCGATAAAGAGTCTAGGCCAAATTTACCATTTAAAGCAGCTTTATAAAGCAAGCTTCCCGCACCATAATCATTATCAGTTCTCCCCCCAGAGCCTTATTTATCGTACTCATGGTGATATATGGGATTATTTGGCAATGAAGCAAAATGACGCGCCGTTGTTGCCTTTGACATTGGAGATGGGCTCTTGGGCATGGGTAAAGAAAAACCCACGACAGCTATTCAATTTTGCCGGTTTATTTAACCCTCAAAAGCAACATCGACATGTTAGAACGTTGCGAAAACACACTGTATTGATGCAGTTTCTAATGGACTTAGCGGCGAGCCGAGCTATAGAGGACATGAGTTGTGAGTTATTAACTCGTCAATACGCTGCTGCAATGCAAGACTGGTATGACTAAAGATAACTATAAAAGACAGCAGGCCTAAAAGTTAATTAAGGACGGACTATGCAAAGCTGGGTACTCATTAGGGGCTTGATGCGAGATAAGCGTCATTGGCGAGAATTTGAAGATGATTTAACGGTGCAAGTGGCAGCAAATAAAATTGATGTTATCGCGCTCGATACGTTAGGCAATGGGACATTGAGTGATTGCACCAGCCCGCTAACCATAACGGCATACGCTAAGGCATTAGTTAAACAACTAACAGGCAATGACAACTGTCTTATAGGGCTTTCTATGGGCGCAATGATCGCGCTTGAAATGGCTCGCTTAGCGCCACAAAAAGTAAGCAAGGTGGTTGTTATCAACGCAAGTGCGGCTAACTTATCTCCTTGGTATGCAAGGTTTAATCTAAAAGCCATCGTTACTGCCTATCTGGGGCGAGTTAAGCAGGGGGCGGTGCATTGGTTAGAGTGCACAGCGCTTAAACTCTCGAGTGAGCGTTATGGTGACAATCAAGCGATGTGTGAGCATTGGAGTGAACTCAGATTAGATTATCGAAGCAAGATGCATAATGTCGTTCGGCAAATATGGGCCTGTGCTAACTTTCAAACCCCTGATAATTTACAGCAGCCCATTTTTGTTTTCAATGGCAGCTCTGATAGGCTAGTTAATCCCAGTTGTAGTGTACAACTGTCACTTTATTATAAAACTGAACTGATTGAGTTTGAAGCGGCGGGACATGATATTAGTTTAGATTGTCCAGCTGCGCTAATTGCGCAGCTGGAAAAAGTGCTTTTGTCATCGGCTTAAGCTTTTGCTACCACGGTTTGACCTATAGGGGTTAAGCTCAAAATGGCGAGCTTTAAATGCTGTATTGCAAACGGAATACCAATAATGGTAACGGCGCATGCAAAAGCGTGAACGATATGACCAATCGCAAGCCAGATACCAAACAATAAAAACCAAACAATATTGCCCAGCATACCAAAAGCACCCGTGCCTAAATCTTCCACCCCTGTGATTGAGCGGCGACTTATAGAGTCTTGACCGAATGGCCAAAAAGTCATCTCACCGATAACGAAACAAGCTCGTCCGAATGGGATCCCAATAATGGTAATAAAGCACAAAAGGCCGGCTAACCACCACGCTAGCCCCATTACAAAACCGCCCAACACAAACCAAGCTATATTAAACACTAAGCGTAAAACTGCCATGAAAGATCCCTCACTATAAAAATATACTGCCCTGTGGGCACTGCTATATTGTATAAAGCAATTATCACGCCATGTGTTGGTGGGTTGTTTTATATGCTGTTTGGGGGTTTATGAATGTTTTCGAATAACGGAATAGACCAAAAGTTAGTGATTTTTTTACATCGAGGTCAAAACTGCACTAAGTAAAGCGTTACAATAGTCACTCATTACATTAAGAGAATTTGCTGTGTTTACTCACACTCCAGTTGATAGTATCGACTTTAATGGTTGCCGTGTTTTTGTAAAAAGAGATGATCTGTTACATAAAGATTTCTCTGGTAATAAGGCACGTAAATTTGCTTACTTTCTACATAACGACTTCCCTGGTATCACCCGATTAGTCGGTTATGGTTCTCCTGTTGCAAACTCGCTTTATTCAATGTCAGCTTTAGCTAAATTAAAAGGCTGGCAACTTGATTTTTATACTGATCATATTGCAGCGCAAGTTTTAGCATCGTCAAAGGGAAATTATGCAGCGGCTGTCGAGAATGGCGCAAACGTCATCGATCTCTCTTTGGTTGCTGATAGGAAGGGTAGAGGCTGTAAAGAGTATATCGAGCAAGATGTGCTACCAAATGATAGTAAGGCTTTGTTTGTTCCTGAGGGAGGCCGTTGTCTTTATGCTCGGGAAGGGGTACACCAACTTGCAAAAGAGATTGTCAATTGGTTCGCGTCTAGTCAGCTAGATGAATTGACTGTTTTTCTTCCGTCTGGAACCGGCACTACTGCGGTATTCTTAAATGAATATTTTGTACTTAATAATAACAACATAAAAGTAATGACATGTGCTTGTGTAGGAGATGAAGACTACCTTAACCAGCAGTTTTCTGAGCTAATCAATGACACTTCATTTCACCCAGAGATAATAAGCACAGCTAAAAAATATCATTTCGGAAAGCTATATAAAATCTTTTATGACATTTGGCGTAAAGTGGGTGAGCAGGGGATTGAGTTTGAATTACTGTATGATCCTAAGGGTTGGATGTGTGTAGAGCAGTATTTATCCGAATATCCAGATGCAGCGATTATCTACATTCATCAAGGTGGTTTATTAGGAAATGAGACGATGTTGCCACGTTACCAACGTAAATATACGGCAGTATTGTGAGCTTAGGATTGTTTCTTTTTTTCTGGGGGGAGGAATTTCCATTTGGTTAGGCTAGATACCTGAGCAGAGGTAAAGCCTAAACCAAATGAAGATGACTAAATAGCTGAATATGTTTCAGTCCTATTCGTTTGCCTATGAAGACAAACTATCGATACGAGTGAGAGGAGTTGTATCGAAAAGTCGGTTTTACTTACTTGAAGACAATAACCAATTCATAAATTTAAGCGCTTCAGTGCGCTTTGAAAAAGTCTGTCTGTTTTTGCCTTGACTGTCTGTGAAGGCGATTGAAGATTTGTTGACTGAAATTGAATCTACTGGAAAGTTGACTGTAATTTCGTGTCCATTTACTAGGTATGACATATGGTCACACTCCTTTTATTAACGCTACCAAGTTGGTAGTGATTTATAACAATAAGATATCCTTAGCATTTTTGCGAAAGATGAATTTAAGTTCAATTCGAGAGTACTCATCTTTTTATGCTTATACAAGTGACTTGTAGTCAGTTTTGTTAACGAATGTGTTGTTTATGTCGCAAAAACAAAACTAATCTCAAGCTGAACCAAGTAAAGCATAAAGATATGACAGTAAAATGACTGTCTATTAAGATGATTGAACCAGTTGTGATAACGCTTATGTGGGGATCAAACGACGAATCGTGGATGTTTACAGAAGGCGGTGAAAGTATATCAAAAAAGGGTATATCTCTAAAAACTGACTGGATTATATCGAGTAAATGAATCTTGTCAACAAATAAAATTAAAACGCTTGTGTTTAAGATAGTTTATTATTAAGTGTTAACAATACGTTAATCAGTGCTAGGTTGACTAATATTTGATTAATCATATTTTGTCGATGTTTATTAAACATCGGTGTATCAAAATGGAGTCTTTCGATGACAAGGATTATTTTCTCTCTACTGTTAGTCATGCTAATGGGCAATATATCCGTGGCATATGGCGCTACAGGGCTAGTGAGTGCTGTTAAACAGGCTGCAGAACCTACTGAAGAGGCGCAACCGACGAGCTTTAAAGCCAGTACTTATGAATATAAAGACAGCTTATTTAGAGATACACCACGAGGCACAATTGAAGGTTTTTTTGAAGCAACATTTGAACAGAACTTCGAAAAGGCCTCCAAATACTTAGATTTACGTTATTTGCCAGAAGGTATGTCAAAAGAGCTAGGGCCAGAATACGCAAAGCAACTAGTAGCAATTATAGAGCGTAATCTTTGGGTTAATCTGGAAGAGATCAGTGATGTACCAAGTGGTACTAGCGATGACCAACTGCCAAATTACCGAGATGCTTTTGGCAGAGTTGAAGTTAAAGGTAATGAGATAACACTGTTACTGCAAAAAGTACCCGATAAACAGCTAGGTAAAATCTGGAAGATATCGAATGCGACGGTGGCCAAAGTGCCGATGCTTTATAGCGAACTGGGTTATGGGCCAGTCGTTGAGTGGTACGTACAAAATATTCCACAAGGTCACCTCTTTAAACTTAACTTGTGGGAATGGGCGCTGCTGATTAGTTACTTAATCTTGGCATTGCTCGTTATTATCCCGTTAACTTGGTTTGCAAAAAAACTCATTTTGCGCAGCGAATATCAATATAAAGATGATGTCGCGCATCTTGTAGTTGGGCCTTCACGCTTTTTACTTGCATTACTATTAGTCCGGATATGGATGGCAAATACCACGCTTTCCGCCAATGTGATGGAAGCCATTAATACCGGTTTCTTACTGGTTATCGCCGTCATTTGGTTTATCTGGAACTTAGCGGATGTACTGCAAAACAGTTTGCGCCTACGTTGGATTAATCAGGGTAAGAGCCAAACCGCTTCTTTACTGCGGCCATTAGCAAACTTTCTTCGAGTGATTTTAGTTGCGCTGACTATTTTGATCTGGCTAGAACATCTTGGTTTTGATGCTTCCACAATTCTTGCTGGTCTTGGTATTGGTGGTGTTGCGATCGCATTAGCCTCTAAGCAATCTATTGAGAACTTTATTGGTACCATCACCCTATACTCATCAGCACCTATAAGGGTTGGGGATGTTGGTCGATTTGGGACTATTACGGGAACCGTAGAAGAGATTGGTCTACGTTGCACTCGCATTAGGACAATTGATAGAACGGTGATAAACGTACCTAACGCGCGTTTATCTGAAATGGATATTGAAAACATATCGGAGCGCGAAAAAATCCGTTTAAAGACTGATATCCGCTTGGATTATAAAACCACGACAGCGCAGTTACATGGCATCATCGAAGATATACGTGCACTCCTCATAGAGCATGAAAAAGTAGATGAGACACCGTTAAGAGTTACATTCAAAGGTTTTGGCTTACACGGGCTGCAACTCAATGTGTTTGCTTACATCGGTACTACCGACTTTGCTGAGTTTCAGTTGGTCTCTGAAGAACTGCATTTTAGTATTATGAATACCGTGGTAAAACATGGCACTAGAATTGTGCCAGTAGTGCCTATTGCAGCAGAATAGCGCAACAAATGTTCGATTAAAAAAGGCCGCTAATCAGCGGCCTTTTTTAGGGGCAATACTGCTTTTAATAAATCAGTTCACCGATAGGATTCAGCAGTTTACTGATCCCTTTGGTAAAGCGCAAAGGGGCATCGACTACTGTGTAACAAAGGCATCCATCCTCAGTTTTAGGCGTATGCTGGTGGTCGCTATCGAGTAAAATAAAATCCCCTGGACTATAACGATTAAATTCATCTTCAAAATGGCCTGCAAGTAACAGTGTCAATTCTGTTCCCTGGTGAGTATGCTCTGGTATTTCTCCACCAGCGTCGATATGCAGTAAGCTAGCGCGTGCCTCACCACTGTCAGTTTCAAGTCGCATTCGACTAATTTTACCTAAGCCATTCCAAGTCCCACTAATCTGCTGCCTTAAAGCATTCGGTAATTGATATTCATGCCCTTTTACTGTGACGATGGCACTCTTGGACTGTCTTTTGCTTGCGGACGATGGGGTTAAAAGCATAATGCTATTTAACATATCATCAAGGTCAATACTGGTTTCTAGTTCATCAGCCGCGGCATCTTCTTCAATTAATGCAATATGTGCATGCTGCTGAGTCATAGTGGTCAGTTTTTCTTGGCATATTGAGCAAAGTTCACAATGAGCAGATAACGCGGTTGTCATTGCTAGATTGAGGCAGCCCTTAGCATGTTCAAGTAACATGTCATCATTTGGATGGTAATTAATCATGGTGTTTCTCCAAAATGCTTCTAAGTTTGACCAAACCCAATCTTAATCTTGATTTAACGGTGCCTAGAGGAACATTCAGTTTACTTGCGAGTTCCTGCTGGCTTAGCTCTTGTAAGTAAATCCCCCTGACAATTTGCTGCTGTAGTGGTGGTAGCTCATCGACATGCTTCATTAACTTGTTGGTCAGCATGTGATCTTCTGGCTCGACATGCTCAACGGTTTCAAAAATAGGCCAAATATCATCACTGACCGTATCTTCTCTGTTGTGCTGAACTTTACGCAGCATATCAAAACAGCGATTGCGCATAATGGTGAATATCCAAGTTGTTACAGCGCCTTTGTCTGCGTCAAATAGATGCGCCTTAGTCCACACTGCTGTCATTGTTTCTTGCACCAGATCCATCGCTAAGCCTTGGGTGGATAATCGTTGATTACCAAAGGCTAAAATTTTGGGCGCAAAATAGCTAAACAGCATCGCGTAGTCAGATCTGCTACGGCTGTTAGCAACACTAATAAGCTTTTCTTTTAGTTGTTCAGTTGTTATATCGGAATTTTTTTCTTCCATATAGGGCTTATTGTAGAGGACATAACCCTTAGCATAACGACTTTGTGAACGTTGTGATTGAATATTTTGCATTATTCTCACTCTGTGTTGTAACGCCGCCGATACTTTAAATATCAGCTCTTTAACGTTATTACGCAGCTAGTGGCAGAATGGATCAGGCTATTGGTCACTTTCTGCCGATAGGAGATGAGGTACTTTTAATGAGATGCATGCCTTAAAGTTAGCTTTCGCTTAGTGATTTTATACTCTATATCGTTATAATCGTCGTTCTTATAGTACCTTAGGTGTGAAGTCTTATGGCGCAAATGCTTGCAAGTGTTGATCAGCGTACCAAGCTTGTTGGTGAAAACCGATTGGAACTTTTGTTGTTCAGAATTAGTGTGACGCAATTATTTGCCATTAATGTTTTCAAAGTAAAAGAAGTGGTAAAAATGCCACCTTTAAGTACTTTGCCTGGCAGTCACCCTAGTATCATTGGTATCGCTAACCTACGTGGGTTAGCAATCCCAGTGATTGATCTTCGTAAAGCCATCGGCTTCAGACCTTCAGTTGTGCATGAGAACAGTAACCTCATTATTACTGAATACAATCGTTCAGTGCAGGGATTCTTAGTCGACAAGGTTGAGCATATTGTCAACCTGACCTGGAGCGATATTTTACCGCCGCCTAAGACAGTAGGGCGAAATAATTATCTCACGGCAATAACGCGGGTTGAGTATCAAGATAAACAAGAATTAGTGTCAATTATTGATGTTGAAAAAGTACTGGCTGAAATTATTCATTACGATATTAAGTTATCTGAAGGTGTATTAGATCAACAATTACTGCCATTAATGCAGGGAAAAAGGGTACTCATCGCGGATGACTCGGCCACCGCAAGGCGTCAAGTCAGAGAGACATTAGAACAATTAGGCTTAGAGGTGATTGAAGTCTCAGATGGCTTGATGGCATTAAATCAATTAACCCAATGGTGCGATGATGGTATCGATGTAACAGAGCATATCATTATGTTGATCACCGATGCAGAAATGCCCGAAATGGATGGCTACAAGCTGACCCACGAGATCCGTAACGACAAGCGTATGAGTAACCTTTATATCACCTTGAATACGTCACTGAGTGGTAGTTTTAATAATGCGATGGTTGAAAAGGTGGGTTGTGATCGCTTTATCTCGAAATTTCAACCTGATCTGCTTGTCGAAGTTGTGCAAGATAAATTGCGCCAATCAGAATTGATTAAGGCGCAGTAGAGCCAGTAGATAATTTAGCCCTCTTGCTCTTGTTCTTGTTTTAAGTCATTAATGATCTGTCGCTTAAGTTCTGGAGCAGCAGCAATATTGATCTGTGCGACTCGAATAGCATAACCAAACCGCTGTTTACCAACAATGCTAATGATGTCTTCTAAAAAACGTTTATCGAGCACAAATTGTTTAGCGTAGAACTTAATTGCTTGAGTGACTGAACTGTAATTGACGCCATCAAAACTAAAGTCCGCGTCATAACCATAGTCATCAATGGTGACACCAGTAAGACTCAATGGCCAAGCTGGATAGTTAACTCTATCCCTGGCTATCTCATACATCATCCAAGCACTTTTTTTAAATCCACCAAAGACTTTGTCTTCAAACTCTGATTCTTCGAGCTCTTGTTTAGTCCAATTGATACCAATGGCGAGATGCTTTTCATAAATTCTCATTAGCTCATCTTTGACCGCCATTTTACAATCCCAGATAGAGGTCAGCTTATGCTGTTTAGCAATTTTGCAGCACTCTTTACACGCGGGAAGCATAAGCGATGGGTGCGGCGTGTAGTGCTCTTTGATATAACTCAATTGCATAGAACTGGGTTCGCCACAAAACCAACATTGGTGTCTGCAGTCAAATGGGATGTCGATTAAAGGGGCTAATTCAAACACAATGGCTCACTTAATAGCATTGATAAAGATTGGATTTTCACTTAAAAAGAAAGCGCACAATCACAGATGATTGGCGCTTACTTTTAATGTTTTATTCGCTTTGGAGAAAGATTTACTCTTCTTCAACATTAACGAGTGAAGTGGCTAGCACGATTGGATCGATTTCAAGGCAGTCTTGTTCTGCAACCCAATCAACACCGACGAGTACACCATCGTCATTTAGATCAGCAACCCAAAAATCTAAAAATTCATTAAGTGTAATGGCAACCGCGTTATAACCATGCCATTCTTCAGTGCAATGGCTTTTAGCTTGCGCTTCTTCCGACCATAGAGGCATCACATCAGTCGCTTCGAATTCAGATGAATCACATACGACCCAACCTTCACCTGTTTCATCTTGCAGGCCCCAAACCACTTGGTGTTGCTTTACGTTATTAATAAAGCTTTCTAATGCTGGAGTGATCTCAGTCATGATTAATCTCTTTTGGTTATTGGAAGATATCGATTATATCCACTCACAATAGTCTGCAACTGCATGTTACTTTTAGCAAGTTATTTAATGTTTTTCGACGACGTTTTTAGCGCGATGAGCTTAGGTGTTTATAGGCTAACGGGCGGAAATTGAGCGGTTAAGCAAATGAGTGAAGATAACTGCAATAATGACATTGATTTAGTCTATATTAATGCTGCAGGATGTTGTTTTTCGAGTAAATCAGCTTACAGGTCCAAATAGAGTGTTTAATGAATTAAAGATCATCATTTAACTCACCCGTTTAAGGTAAGCTTCATCTCTACACATCAAAGTAACACGTTAGTGTCATTAAATTTTTTGGGAGTCTTCTCTTGTTTAAATCAATCCCCCTGGCAGCAACGCTTATATTAACAAGTTCCACCGCTATCGCCTCAGTGGCTTCTCCTGACTGGGGAACTTGTGTGGCTAATCTTCAGCAAACGGCTAAATCTCAAGGTTTGTCGCAACATACCATTGATACAACACTCGCGAATGTAAAATATGTGGCTAGAGTGATGGAACTGGATAATAAACAACCTGAATTTAGTTCCTCGTTTGAAAATTACTTCACTAAGCGGGTTACCGATTGGCGAGTTCAACAAGGGCGAAAGCTCTATAAAGAGCACAAAGCACTGCTGCAAGGCTTAGCAAAAGAATACGGTGTTCCCCCGCAGTACTTATTAGCATTTTGGGGACTTGAAACTAATTTTGGTTCATATAAAGGTAAGATGTCGGTGCTGAATTCTTTGGCAACATTGGCATGTGATCCTCGTAGAAGCCAATACTTTACCACTGAGTTGATGCAAGCATTAAAGCTAAAAGAGCAGTATGGCTTTGATGAAAAACAAATGGTGGGCTCGTGGGCGGGTGCCATGGGACATACACAGTTTATGCCGTCTGCTTATGCTAAATATGCGGTCGATGGTGATGGTGATGGTAAAGCCGATCTTTGGAACAGTACGGAAGATGCGCTTTCATCTGCAGCCAATTTTTTGCAACATTTAGGCTGGAAGAAAGAGGAACGTTGGGGGCGTGAAGTGACACTGCCGGCGGATTTCAGCTACGCATACCTTGGGCGATCTGAGGCGCAGCCGCTCACTAAGTGGGCAGAGCTTGGCTTGAGACAAACCAATGGAAACGCACTTAGCACACCGGATATGCAAGCTGCGTTATATTTGCCATCAGGGCATACTGGACCGGCTTTTTTAGGTTATGACAACTTCAATGTGATAATGAAATGGAACCGCTCTACGTTCTACGCCATTGCCGTTGGCCATCTTGCTGACAGAATAAACGGCGCGGCAGGGCTTAACGTTAATCCGCCTAAAATGCCTAATTTAAGCCGAGCAAGGGTAAAAGAGTTACAGACTCAGCTTAATGTTCTCGGTTTTGATGTGGGTAAACCTGATGGGATTTTGGGTTCTAAGTCATTAAAGGGCTTGCAAGCATTCCAAAAAGACAAGGGTTTAGTTGCTGACGGCTATCCGAGCGAAGCGACGTTTAAGGCCCTTGCCGTAAAGTAATCATTAGCGGCTATTAGGCATATCGTTTTCCAATAATGAAGATGCAATCAAAAAGATTGCATCTTTTTTGTTGATCCATTAGATTGAATTCCATCAATAAAGTTATCGACTGGAATGGCTTATATCAATGGACAACCTCTCCCACGCACAACGTCAACGTTTAGCATTTATCGATTTCAGCCTACAGTATTTTGGTCAAGTCTCCCGTCAGGATTTAATTAATAAGTTTGCCACCGGACTTGCCGCCGCTACACGTGATTTTCAAAGTTATAAAACATTGGCGCCAACCAATATGCGCTTGGTACATCAAACGAAGTGCTATCATCGTTTACCCGAGTTTACCGCGCTATTTACCCACGAGCCCGAAGCTATACTGCACGGGCTGGCTAAGGGCTTTGGCGATGGTTTATCACACCCCATAAAGCCGAGCGCAGTGTGTATTGACGCGATACAGCTTATTCACCCAAATACAGAGATTATTGCGGCGTTAATGCGCGCCATTCAAGCTAAGCAGGCACTTGCTATTGAATATGTGTCGGTGTCATCGGGCAAGAAACAACGAGAAATAGTGCCCCATGCATTGGTTAATAACGGCCAGCGTTGGCATGTGCGCGCTTTTGACAGAGCAAACCAGGTGTTTACTGATTTTGTTGTGACACGAATTAAGACAGCTTCGATGTCAGATGTAAGTGCTAAATCTTTGGAGACTTGCGAAAATGACCAATATTGGCAGCAAGAAGTGCAGCTAACGCTCATTCCTCACCCCTCTTTAGCTCACCCTGAGGCAATAGAGCTGGACTATCAAATGGTCGACAAACGCCTTAGCTTAAAGTGCCGGGCATCGTTAGCGGGTTACCTGCTTCGGCAATGGAGCGTTGATTGCTCTGCAAAGCATCAGATTGGTTCAGGAGTATGCCAATTAGCATTGGCCAACCATGAGGTGCTGCAGCAGATAGAACATTTGACCATAGTACCTGGCGCCAAATCGTAACAAGAGATAACACTAGTGGCTTTGAAAGACTTTTGTTAAGCTCACGCAACAAAATTTGAGTTAAGGATTACCATGAGTATTAAAGACAATTCTGTAGTGCAATTTAACTACACACTACGTGATGAACAGGGCGAAGTTTTAGAGAGCAATAAAGACCTTGAGCCGATTGCGTACCTTCATGGTCACAACAATATGATGCCTGGTGTTGAAAAAGCACTTGTGGGAAAAGACGCTGGCGCTACTTTTTCAGTCACACTGCCAGCAAGCGAAACTTACGGTGAGCGTAATGATGATGCAGAGCAGCGTGTTTCGGTTAAGCATCTGCAAGGCGCTAAAGTGTGGAAAGCGGGTATGCGTGCATTGATTAATACCGATGACGGTCAACGTCAGGTGACTATTATCAAAATGGGTAAGTTTATGGCGACTGTGGATGTTAACCATCCTCTTGCGGGCCGTGAATTAACATTTGATATTGAAGTGGCTGATGTTCGTGATGCAACACCTGAAGAGGTTGCCCACGGCCACGCCCATGGTAAAGGTGGTCACCACCACTAAGCTGATTTAATCGGCAACAAAAAAGCCCAACATTGTTTGGGCTTTTTTGATTAATGAGTCAATACTGCAGAGACAAAACATGATCATAGAATTAAGCAGTGGCAAAATGGTACTGAGTCCATTTGAAGTTCAAATCAGACTAAATAATCAGTGTCAGCTTTATGCGATGGTGGAAGATATTAAGTTTCATCCAGATGCATTAATGATGGTTGCTGATGCTGGCGCCGTTCGTTGGAGTATTAAATTGGACAACAACGAACAGCTACAAACAATAAAAACAGAACTCGGGATTGGCTAGCGAAGCTTACATTCATGACCTCATATCTTGTCGACTATGGGGTTGGTTAAAATCGAGTTCCGGCCCGTTGGGAACAATTCGAGTTGGGTTAATCATGTCATGACTGAAATAGTAATGCTGCTTAATGTGCTCAAGATTTACCGTCTGCGACACTCCCTTCATCTGATAAATATCTTTCACATAACCGGAGAGGTTAGGGTAGTCCTCTATGCGCTTTTTATTGGTTTTAAAGTGTCCAACATAAACAGCATCAAAACGAATTAAGGTGGTAAACAGACGAATGTCAGCTTCAGTAAAGACATTACCAGTGAGGTAGCGTTTAGTTGTAAGCCGCAGTTCTAGCTTATCGAGTGCATCAAAGAGTTGCTGGTAAGCGTCATTATATGCGGTTTGGCTGGTGGCAAAACCGGCTTTATAGACACCATTATTAATGCTGCTATATATCCATGTGTTTAATTCATCAATTTCAGTTTGTAATTGCAGCGGATAAAAATCACGGTCGTTATCAACTAAATGATCAAACTCACTGTTCAGCATCCGTATAATTTCAGCTGATTCGTTACTGACAATGGTGTGTGTATGCGAGTCCCATAGCACAGGTACTGTAACGCGGCCGTTATAGTTGGCATCTGCTTTTTGATAGATTTGATAGAGAAAATTGGCAGCGTTTAATGCGTCGTGTTGAGCACCATCGATATGATGTGCGATTTCGCTTTGGTTGACGCCAGAAAACTCCCAGCCATTAGCGAGCATATGCGGTTCAACCACTGTAACGCCTATTATGTGTTGTAGGTTTTTCAATTGTAGATAGATTAATGTTCGATGCGCCCACGGACAAGCTAATGATACATAAAGATGATAGCGATTTTTTTCGGCTTTGAACCCCTGTGTACCCGCTTTTTTAGGTTGCCCATCTTGGGTTATCCAGTCTCTAAAGCTAGATTCTGATCGGCTAAACTCGCCAGCCGTTTTATCTGTTGGATACCATTTGTCGATCCATTGACCATTATGCAGTAAGCCCATTATGTTCGATTTCCATTTTATCTATTATTAGTAATCACAGCTTAGTTGCCAGAAGGTCGACATTAAAGCGCATTTAGTGGTTTAAACCTTTCTATTAAATATGTGTTATACCAATTCCATTAAATAGTTGCTCATTCAGCGGGAATTAAAATTACTTTAGGCAAGCAAGTGGGTTGTAGCTAATAGTTATTCTATATCGAAAGCCACATGCGCAGTATTAAAGTGATTTTAAACCCGCACGTTGTGAGCTTCTCAGGACTTTTACTCCTGCGTTGCATCGCCTTAAAAGGGAATAACCATTTCTTCCACAATGCGCCTGGAATTGAAAGCCCTGAGAGAGCTCTGAATTGGTCACATATTTAATGGAACTGGTATTAACAGCTCTGCTCCTGATATTATTGCGCGCAGTTAATTAGCCATTGCCATTGAAAAGGAACGTCATGTTAGATAAGCCGTTAGAGAGAATTACAGTCGAGCCCATCACTAAGGCAACTGCCTGTGTGATTTGGCTGCATGGGTTGGGAGATTCAGGTGCAGGTTTTGCGCCTGTGGTGCCAGCATTAGGGCTGCCAAGTGATCATGCTATTCGATTTATCTTTCCCCATGCCCCAGAGCAAGCTGTCACCATTAATGGTGGCTATGTTATGCGTGCATGGTATGACATAAAAAGTATGGACTTGCATGACCGCGCTGACATGCAGGGGGTTTTAGAAAGTGAAGTTCTCATCAGAGCGCTTATTGATGAACAAATAGCGTTGGGCATTGAGTCGAGTAATATCGTGCTCGCAGGATTCAGCCAAGGCGGTGTAATGAGTTTGTTTACCGGCTTAAGACTGCAACATAAATTGGCAGGAATAATGGGGTTGTCGTGTTATTTGCCTACTGCTGATAAATTGCCAAATGACCTTGCGAGTGTGAATGCATTGACCCCAGTACTTCAGCAACATGGTGTTCAGGATGAAGTTGTCCTATTAAGTGCAGGGTTAATGGCATTCGAACTTCTTAAAGAGCAAGGCTATGTTAATCAGTGGCAAACCTATGATATGGGACATAATGTGCTACCGGAACAGCTGCGTGACATCTCAAAATGGCTACAAAAAGTCCTAAAGTAAGATTAGAATAGTCTAATAGCTTGTTTTTTGAGCAGCGAGGCGTTGTGAGTTGTTGCAACGCTTGTTCTCATTTAAAGACAATCTTTTATAAACCGTTAAAATATCTAAATTGATGAAATGCTTTATTTTAGTTGCCTGTATTTATGTTGCCACAGTTTATAACGCCCTCGCTTAATCATTATGGTTACCCCTTTGTTCTGTTTTTAACACGTAATTTGAAATAAAACACTTAGAAATGAGTTATTTAGTTCATCTAATGTAATATTTGTAACACAAATAAAGCATAATCTTTGCTAAGATGCTTCACGGCGAAAATAGGGTTATTTCTGCCGAACTAATTAAAATATTACGAAAACATAAAAATAATCAAGGGGTTGATTTTAATGAATAAGACTTTAATCAAAGGGCTAGTGGCGACTGCTGTTGTAACTGCGTTAACAGCGTGTGGCAGCGACAATGATGACAATAAAGAAGTTGTATTGCCGACAACATGTGCAGAAGCTGGTGAAGCTTGTACTATTTTCACCGTACTTCACACTAACGACAACCATGGTCGTTTCTTTGAAAACAGTAAGGGCGAGTATGGTATGGCAGCGCGTAAGACGCTGATCGACCAGATCCGTGCTGAAGTTGAGGCGAACGGTGGTGAGACTATCTTACTTTCTGGTGGTGATATCAACACGGGTGTACCTGAGTCAGACTTGCAAGATGCACGTCCAGATTTCGTGGGTATGAACCTGATTGGTTATGACGCCATGGCTGTTGGTAACCATGAGTTTGATAATCCATTATCAACGGTTGATATGCAGCGTGAATTAGCTAACTTCCCGATGCTAGCAGCTAATATCTATGACAAAGTTTCTGGTGCTCGTTACTTCGAACCGTACAAGATTTTTAATATTAACGGTATTCGTATTGCTGTTGTCGGTCTAACGACGGAAGATACAGCTAAAATCGGTAATCCTGAATTTATCAGCGGTCTTGAATTTACCGATCCAAAAGAAGAGCTTAAGAAAGTTATCAAAGACATTAAGGACGCAGATACTGCTGACTTAATCTTCGCCACGACTCATATGGGTCACTATGCCGATGGCGCTAGCGGCAGCAATGCTCCTGGTGACGTAGCTCTAGCACGTGCTATGACAGCAGGTGATTTAGCCGCAGTGATTGGTGGACACTCTCAGAATCCTGTTTGTATGGAAGGCGACGGATATGATGCTGAGTTCAAACCTGGTGCAGAATGTAAGCCAGACGTTCAGAACGGTACAGTCATCATGCAGGCACATGAATGGGGCAAGTATGTTGGCCAAGCTGATTTTGAATACTTTAATGATGAGCTGCATTTAGCTAGCTACAAGTTGATCCCTGTTAACTTGAAGGCAAAACTGAAAGACGCTGATGGCAATACGGTTAAAGATGCTGATGGCAACTCAGTTTACGAACTTATCGGCGAAGAAATTAAGCCTGATGCAACTGTACTTGAAGTTATGCAGCAGTACCAAAATGTCGGTCAAGAAGAATTGCTTGAAGTTATCGGTAATACTGATGGCAAGCTTGAAGGTGACCGAGATATCGTTCGTACACAACAAACTAATATGGGTCGTCTGATTGCTGAAGCTCAACGTAGTAAAGTAGATGCAGACTTTGCGGTAATGAACTCTGGCGGTGTACGTGATTCTATCCAGATGGGCGAAATCACTTATAAAGACGTGTTAACAGTGCAGCCATTTGGCAACTCAATTACTAAGAGTACTTTAACCGGCGCTGAGATTACTGAATATTTGAATGTTGTAGCAACAGTTGATGTTGGTGAAACAGGTTCTGGAGCATATCCACAACTTGCGGGTATTAAGATGGATGTTGATTGTGAAGCTAAAACAGTTTCAATTAACGACATTAATGGTAAAGGCTACGCTGCTGATGCGATGTATAGCTTTACCGTCCCTAGCTTCAATGCTGCTGGTGGCGATGGCTACCCTAAGCTGACTCCAGTTATGACAGGTTATGTTGATGCTGAAGTTATGTACACATTCATTAAAGACACTGGTGATATCAAGGCTGCTGACTTTGCTCCTGTAGCGGGTGAAATCCAGTTCTTGAACAGCAATAGCACATTGGCTTGTAAGCGCTAATCTAGTCTTTGTTTTAAGAAAGCAGCCTTGAGGCTGCTTTTTTTATGTCTAAATTTTCTCATTTATAAAAATATTACTAAGATTATTTCTTCAAATAATTGTAACTCTAGCCTTGAAAACAAAAAAAATGCCTACATATATTAACTATGGAACGCTCAACGAGGTTCTTAAGTTAACGGAATTATTGATGCCTTCGGGGTCATAAAAGTTAACCTTTAACAAATCGGTGCGACAACATTGCATTTGCAATCTAGTTGGCCAAATTAATTTAATATATTGCTTAATACAAGGATATACCCATGAGAAATTACGACCTAACTCCACTTTACCGCAGTGCCATTGGATTTGACCGTTTAGCGCAACTTGCTGAACATGCCGCGTCGAACAAAGGTAATTCTGGTTACCCACCTTATAATATTGAACTCATTGATGAACATCGTTATCGCATTACTATGGCGGTTGCTGGCTTTACTATGGATGAACTCGATATTACCAGTGAAGGTGATAAGCTACTGGTAAAAGGCACGAAAGCCGAACAAGATAAAGAGAGTAAATACCTCTATCAAGGTATTGCTGAACGTGGATTTGAACGCACATTCCAATTGGCTGATTACGTCACTGTTATTGGTGCAAATCTAGAAAATGGTTTACTCAATGTTGATCTTAAAAGAGAGATCCCCGAGGCGTTAAAACCGAGAAAAATTGAGATCGGCACATCAAGAATATTGGATGCTAAGTAAGTAAATTATCGCCTCCCTGGCTGATCTATTTACAGTGTGAAATGTAAAAAAGGGAGTCTTTAGACTCCCTTTTTAGTGGGTGTTTTTAATCAGCTAATCTACTATTGCTATTCAGCTTAGTCGCTATGCGCGCATTGATTTTTCGCCGCGTGCTAGACCCACCACACCTGAGCGTGAAATCTCAATCACTTTAGTCACATCTGCCAAGGCGGAGATGCAGGCATCTAACTTATCACTGGTGCCAATTAATTGGACCGTATATAAGCTCTGAGTGACATCGACAATTTGACCACGGAAAATATCTGCCAGTCTTTTGACTTCTTCTCTGTGCTCACCTTGTGCTTTGACTTTAATCAGTGCGACTTCTCTTTCTACATGCGCAGACTCAGTGATATTAGATACTTTTAGTACATCAATGAGCTTATGTAGTTGCTTCTCTATTTGCTCAAGAACAGCTTCATCAGCTTTTACGGCAATGGTTAAGCGAGATAGGGTTTTATCTTCTGTTGGCGCTACAGTTAAGGTTTCAATGTTATAACCACGCTGAGAAAATAATCCTACAACCCGAGAAAGCGCACCCGGTTGGTTTTCAAGTAATACACATATAATCCGACGCATTAGCTTTTCTCCGTTTTGCTCAACCACATTTCATTCATCGCACCGCCACGAATTAACATCGGGTATACGTGTTCGGTCTCATCAACGTGAATGTCGACAAAGACTAATTTGTCTGTCATGGCGAAGGCTTTCTCTAAACCTGATTCTAGCTCGGCAGGATCACGAATGGTCATACCTACATGGCCATACGCTTCGGCAATTTTGGCAAAATCGGGTACCGAGTCCATGTAGGATTGAGAATGACGACCTGCGTATATCATGTCTTGCCACTGTTTAACCATACCCAAAAAGTGATTGTTTAGGTTGATGATTTTAACGGGAATATCGTATTGTAGTGCGGTTGATAACTCTTGGATATTCATTTGAATAGAGCCATCACCCGTAACGCAAATAACCGTTTCATCGGGTTTTGCAAGCTTAACACCCATTGCGGCAGGCAGGCCAAAGCCCATGGTGCCAAGGCCGCCAGAGTTAATCCAACGACGTGGCTTATTAAATGGATAGTAGAGCGCAGCAAACATTTGGTGTTGACCAACATCGGATGCTACATAGGCATCACCATTGGTTAATTTATGCATGACTTCGATAACTTGCTGTGGTTTTATCTTTGTATCTGATTTTTGGTAATCTAAACTCTTGCGACCACACCACTTGGCAATGTCGCCCCACCAATGATCATTGGCAGTCGGATCGGTAATAGCATAATCATTGGCTTCAATCTGCTTTAGCATTTCATCCAATACTTGATCAGCAGAACCCACGATTGGAATATCGACTTTAATGGTTTTTGAGATTGAAGAGGGATCGATATCAATGTGTAAAATAGTGGCATTTGGACAGTATTTTTCTACATTATTGGTGGTGCGATCATCAAAACGAACCCCAATACCAAAGATAAGATCACTGTTATGCATGGTCATGTTTGCTTCATAGCAACCGTGCATACCGAGCATACCGACACTGTTAGGGTGAGTACCAGGAAAGGCGCCTAGTCCCATCAGAGTGCTTACCACTGGAATTCCAAGCTTTTCTGACAGCGCGAGGATCTGGCTGTCACACCCAGATATAACTGCGCCGCCACCGACGTATAAAACAGGTTTTTTAGCGGCTAAGAGTGCTTGTAAACCTCTGCGGATCTGGCCTTTGTGGCCAGATGTAGTGGGGTTATATGAACGCATGGAAATATCCTCTGGATATTGATATTCATGCAAAATTTCTGGGTTCATACAGTCTTTAGGCACATCAACCACCACAGGACCTGGACGACCACTGGCGGCAATGAAAAATGCTTTCTTGATGATAGTCGGAATGTCACGCGGATCAGTGACTAAAAAACTATGCTTAACAACCGGTCTAGATATACCAATCATGTCGCATTCTTGGAATGCATCATTACCAATGAGGTGGCTATGAACCTGACCTGAAATAACCACTAAAGGAATAGAGTCCATGTAAGCGGTAGCAATACCAGTAATGGTATTGGTAGCACCAGGACCGGAGGTGACAAGGACTACGCCAACGTCACCTGTAGCACGAGCATAACCGTCAGCCATGTGCACGGCAGCTTGTTCATGTCGCACGAGTATATGTTCAATGGTGGACTTTTCGTGCAGTGCGTCGTAAATATCTAAAACTGATCCGCCTGGATAGCCAAAAATATGTTTAACGCCTTCGTCGATAAGAGAACGGACGACCATACTGGCGCCTGATAGCTTCTCCATAATAATTCCTTTTTAAGTTACCGCTACGGTATGCAGTATCTCACTACAGCGACGGTAATCGCTCTAAAATTAAGCTTGGATGGTAATCCTTGCTCTCGTTTGCCGTTAATCTCAACTGAAAATGAGTCTTCACAGAGGTACTTGTGCGGCGATGACTTCAATTTGAGTCAGCTTCATCATATAAAACCCCCATACGATTACAAGGCATGAATGCAAATAAATCGTTCTAAATGAAGAATTTTCAATATGGCGGACAGAAAAGCAAAGTTGCAGGTGGTTAATGACAAGTGATTAAAGGAAGGTTTGGCTATAGAGAGGCGACAATCACGGTAAGCGTGATTGTCTTACATTGTTATAGGTTCGGCTCTCGTTTACTAAACAGTTGGCATAAGCCGACAAGAATAACAGCAGCCAACATGAGTGCAGAGAAGGGCACTGCGGTTCCGGTATAGAACAATGCAAGTAGCGGACCTGCGAGTGCGCCGCATCCGAACCTAAGTGTTCCTATTACGGCCGTTGCGGTGCCGGTTTCTTGTTGGAATTTCATCAATACAATGGCATCGGCATTGACAGACATCACACCGAGACACGCCATTAATGGCAGTAACATAACAACAGTAAATAGGTAGTTTAAGTCGAGCATGTTGACCAGTAATAAGCCGCTTGCGGCTATTGCACCGAAAATGGTCGATACACGTAGCATTCTTTTTGAGCCGTAACGACCCACAATCTTGCTATTGACTACATTCGCGAGCATCAGTGCACCAACATTGGTGCTAAACAAAATGGCAAATAGTGATTTGTCGAGTCCGAACACTTCCATATAGACAAACGGTGAGGCGGTTAAATAGCAGAAAAAGGCAAAGGAGGTGAGTACACCACAGGTAATATTGAGCTTCACACCTGGTTTGGTCAATACGGTGGCATAGGCGCCAAAAAATGATTTACCACTGCGGCTGCTTGCATCACGGTCACTCGGCATTTTTAATTTAAAACACACTAAAAAAAGTAATGCCAGCGCATAAAACGCTAGAATAAAGAAAATTAGGTGCCAATCCCCAAGTTCTAAAATTAAGCTCCCAATACTCGGCGCAATAAGCGGTGCAAGCATCATAATAAGGCTGACATAGGACATCCCTTTAGCGGTGTTCTGTCCGTAAACCTCTTTAATATATCCGGGCACAACAACCGTGGCGGCAGCGCCGATAAAAGCTTGTAAGAATCTTAATGCCAAAAAGGCTTCAATTGATTGAACAAATGTCAGAGCAAAGCTGGTGAGCATAAAGCCCGTTAAACCAATTATCACCATCTTGCGGCGACCATACCTATCAGCAAGCGGACCAAAGCACAGCATACCTAGGGCGTAGCCAGCTAAATATAGGCTAAGAGATTGTTGAACTAACGTAATGCCAGTGTCAAAACTGCTGGCTAGCGCTGCCATGGCCGGTAAATACATATCGATGGCTAACGGTGTAATGGCTACAATCGCGGCAAGCATTGGGATGAGTAATGCTAAATTGGGGATGCCAACCGGATGGGTGCTTGGTTGTTCATTGTTGGACGTGTTCTTCAATACTGCCTCTTTGAGTGTTGCTTGCTGAGCTGCGGATTTGTCGGAAATACTTGAAATATATTAACTAGGGAGTCGATCTTAATGTGACTTAATTAAAGCATTAAGGACCCGTTAGTTTAGTTGATTTAAGGTCGAATTGAGATGGTACTCATTGTATAAAAAGTATTTTACGACACTATATTATCGTTTTAAAAACATTTAACCAATCAAAATTATATTGTAACCGTGCTAAAAAGTGATTCAATTTGTGTTGAAAGCCTCGCAACTAATTAGTCAGTCCATTTTCTCGTGCAACTGTCATTCAACTGTCATTCAACTGTTATCTAAATGTCATTGCCGTGACTTTATTTCGTTCTAAATTAGGCGACTTTATAATTCAAGTTGCTGAAAAAGTAGGTGCAGCTAATTGCTTATTACGAAGGGAATGAAATGAATAACGAGTACACAATTGTACCGCTGTTAATGTCGGCATTATTACTAACGGCTTGCAGTGATGGCACATCTGGGCAAAATGGTAGTAATACCTTGGTGAAAATGTCAACACTCTCGATTGGTAATGAACAATGTGCTATGGGTGGACAACTACTGCAGTCAGGTTTAGACGTAAACGCTAATGGCGTTTTGGATGAAAGTGAGATTGACGATGCTCAGTCACAAACTGTTTGTCATGGTCAGGGCGCGACGTTAAAGGCTGAATTGGTCGGCCGTTACCAAAGCGAAATCTATGGACTGAGCGCAGCTGAAATCGTCGATTTTGACCCGTTATCGAAACAAGTATTTGTGATCAACGCTAAGAGCGGCAAAGTCGATGTACTTAACGCGGCTGATATCGATGTCACTGATGCGGTGTCAGGCAGTGGTGCACTGGCCCTTAATAATATCGTTAAAACTACTGATATTGATGTGGCTGCAGATGTGGGTCTTACTCATTTAGGCGGCGTTAATAGTTTAAGTGTTTATGGGGATCTGCTCGCGGTGGCGATAGAGCGAGGTGATGCGCTGGGCAACAGTAAACAAGCCAATGGTTTCGTCGCTTTTTATCGTATCAATGACGCGGGTGAAACAAGCTTCCTTCATGCCGTTGAAGTCGGAGCATTACCGGATAACGTGACGTTTAATCGCAATGGCTCGTTATTGATAGTGGCTAATGAAGGAGAGCCAAACACGGCTTATAGCCTTGATCCTGAAGGCAGCATATCAATGATTGCAATTACAGAAAATATTCCAGCAACGACTGCGACAGCTATCGGTTTTGCTGATTTTAACAAGGGTGGAGCCCGCGAAGGTGAGCTGGACTCAATGATCAAGATCAACGGGCCTAATGCCTCTGTCGCACAAGACTTGGAGCCTGAATATATTGCGGTGAGTGAAGATAATCTAAAGGCTTACGTGTCTTTACAAGAAAACAATGCCATTGCGGTCATCGATCTTAAAGATAAAAAGATTGAATCTATTCTGCCGCTAGGGCTTAAAGATTACGGCTTATATGAAAATAGAATTGACGCCAGTGACAAAGATAGCCGGATTAACTTCAGTGCATATGCTGGGGTCTACGGCATGTATCAACCCGATACCATTAGCAGCTATCAGTGGCGGCAGACTAATTTTATTGTCACCGCTAACGAAGGTGATGCTAGGGACTACGATGGCTTTTCAGAAGAAGCCAGAGCAGATGATTTGAATTTAGACCCCAGTCACCCACAATTAGGTGCAGCGCAAGACAAGACCCAATTAGGCCGTCTTAAAGTGACGACCAGCATGGGTGATATTGATAACGATGGTGACGTAGATCAAATTATCAGTTATGGCGCCCGTTCATTCTCTATCTGGGACGAGCATGGCAATCAGGTGTTTGACAGTGGCTCAGAGTTTTCCCGTATTACCGCCGCAGTACTTGGAGATAATTTTAATAATAATAACGATGAGAACAAAGGCGATAGCCGCAGTGATGACAAGGCCGGCGAACCTGAAGCATTAGCGATTGGAAAAATAGCCGACCAATACTATGCTTTTATTGGTTTAGAGCGCACTGGTGGCATTATGATTTACAATATCACCAACCCATTTTCAGTCAGCTTTGTCGACTATGTGGTCAATCGTGATTTTGATACAGACTTTGAAATTGATAGCGATACGGGTGAAGTGAAAGGTGATGCGAGTCTTGCTGGAGATCTCGGCCCTGAAGGGATGAAGTTCATCAGCGCAAACGACAGTCCTACTTCGCAGCCTTTGTTAGTTATAGGCAATGAGGTGAGTGGAACCACCAGTGTGTATGCACTGAGTTTCTAGTTATAGTTGGTATTAGAAACGATGATTAAAAGCGTTAAAATAAAAAACTCCGTTGCTGCAACAGTAACGGAGTTTTTTAGCACTTAAGCAAGGCAAATGATGAGCGATGCTCAAATTGCCGCAAGTACCGACTTAGAAGCCGCGAGGAAGTTGACCTTTACCCGCTAACTTTTCACGCCAAAGTTCTTTAGCTGTTTTGCCGCCAGTTTTAGCCGCGGGTTTAGCGACCTTTTTAGGCGTGGCTTTTATGGCAGCTGGCTTGGCTGCTACTTTTTTATCGGCTTTAGCTTCTATGGGAGCACTTTTGTCACCCATTTCGGCTAACATCACTTCTAACTCACTGAAGCGTAATGATTTACCGCCATCGATTTTGTACCAGCTACCTTTCTGTTCAATTTTAACAGCTTGGCCTTCTTGCTTAGCAAGTGTGGCCTCAAGTGTACTGATAACCTCTTCTTTGGTCAGTTTTGACATAATAATAACCTGTTTATTTTTTGTGTTTACATGAAGGTTTCGAGTGATTTTATCGTTTAATGCACCAAAAAGTCCAATTTTCACCACTAATGCCTTCAACTATAGGATGATTTAGACATTTCACCGCCATTATGTGAGTCAAAATTGCTGATATTTGGGATATGACAATTTAAATTTCGGTGGGCTTTAGCTATAGAATAACTATTAGCTTGAATCCCCTAACTCGCCAACAGGGCTTTTGAATTCCCGCTGAATGGTCAAACTTTTAATGCAACTGGTATAAAAATGTGCTGCTTAAATGGAACTTGAATTGGCTTGTTTGGGCATAAAAAGCGAGAATAGGGTATGCAAAAGAACATTTTATAGGTGAGCTAATGACACGCACAGAATTAAGCCAGTATTTGGCACAATACCTACAGGTCGCCAATTTTAAAGATTACGCACCTAATGGGTTGCAGGTTGAAGGTAAACAAGAGATTAACACTATTGTGACAGGCGTAACGGCTTGCCAAGCCTTGATTGATGAAGCGATAGCGTTAAACGCCGATGCGATTATTGTACATCATGGTTTTTTTTGGAAAAGTGAGCCCGAGATTATCGTTGGGATGAAGCAGAAAAGAATTAAAGCGTTACTGCTCAATGATATTAACTTGTTTGGTTACCACTTGCCGTTAGATGCACATCCTGAGGTGGGCAACAATGCTGAATTTGGTAAAGTGATTGGCATAGAAAACGCACGAGTGATTGAAGGGCACGCGCAAGGCTTAATATGGCGTGGCGAACTCAGCACACCCGTGCTGGCAAAAGATCTTGCAGCGGCCATCTCACACACGCTATCAAGAGAGTGTTTGCACCTTGGTGACGAACAAAGCCTAGTCGAGACAATTGCTTGGTGCACGGGTGGCGCGCAAGACTACATCGATATTGCAGCATCCCTTGGGATTGATGCATTTATTAGTGGCGAAGCATCAGAGCGCACATATCACTGCGCAATCGAGCAAAATATTCAGTATTACGGCGCGGGACATCACGCTACAGAGCTTTATGGCATTCAGGCGCTCGGTAAACATCTAGCCGATAAATTTGGCTTAAAGCACCATTTCATTGATATCAGTAATCCAGTTTAGACTGAGTTGATAACGATAAACGGATACAAAAAAGCCGCTCAACGTTGAGCGGCTTTTTATGGCGGGTGCCCGCGTTTAGATAAGCGCTACATCACTCGCATACCAGGTTTTGCACCTGCATGTGGCTCAAGGATCCAGATATCTTTACCGCCTGGGCCAGCAGCGAGTACCATACCTTCAGACTCACCGAATTTCATTTTACGCGGCGCAAGGTTAGCCACCATTACCGTGTGCTTGCCAACCAAATCTTCAGGCGCATAAGCTGATTTTATACCGGCGAAGACTTGTTTGATTTCACCCCCTAAATCAAGCTCTAATCGAAGCAGTTTGTTGGCTTTTTCAATATGTTCAGCTTTTGAAATCAGCGCAATACGCAGATCAATCTTGGCGAAATCATCAAAACTAATTTCAGCTGCTAACGGTTCTTTCTCAAGTTCCGTTTGCACTTCTTCAACTTTAGGCACTTCAACGTCTTTGGTGACTTGGAGATTCTCTGATGAAGCTTCGATAATCGCTTCGATACTCTTCATTTCGATACGCTGCATTAATGCTTTGAATTTAGCGATTTCATGATCAGCGAGATCGACGTCCAAATTATTCCACGTTAGCTCTATCTGTAGGAATGCTTCAACATCTGCCGCAAGTTTTGGCAATACTGGTTTTAGATATGTGACTAGAATGCGGAATAAGTTTAGTGCGTTACTACAGACTTGATGGGCTTCTTCTTGCTTAGCGTCATCTTTAATTAATTGCCATGGAGCAGCGTCAGCAACATAAGCATTAGCAACATCAGCAAGCGTCATGATTTCACGCATCGCTTTACCGAATTCACGTGTTTCATATAAATCTGCAATAATGTCCTGCTTTGACAAGAATGCTTCAGTCAAAGTCATATCATTAATTTTAGCTAACTTACCATCGAAACGTTTACTGATAAAACCAGCTGTTCTTGAGGCTAAGTTAACAAGCTTTCCGACTAAATCTGAGTTAACACGTTGAGCGAAGTCTTCAAGGTTCAAATCTAAGTCATCGACACGACTATTTAATTTAGCTGCGTAGTAGTAACGAAGATACTCAGGGTCTAAATTATCTAAATAGGTACGTGCTTTAATGAACGTGCCTTTTGACTTAGACATTTTAGCGCCGTTTACAGTGACATAACCGTGTGCGTAGACCGCTGTAGGTTTCCGAATTCCGGCACCGTCTAGTACGGCAGGCCAGAATAAACCATGGAAGTTGACAATATCTTTACCGATGAAGTGATATAGCTCAGCTTTAGAATCTAGGCTCCAAAATTCGTCAAAATTTAAATCTTCACGTTTGTCACATAAATTTTTGAATGAACCCATGTAGCCGATTGGCGCATCTAGCCATACATAGAAAAATTTACCTGGTTGATCCGGTATTTCAAACCCAAAATAAGGCGCATCACGAGAAATATCCCACTGTTGCAATCCTTGACCGAACCATTCTCTTAATTTGTTCGCGATTTCAGGTTGCAGTGAACCAGAAGCTAACCATTCGCCAAGCATGGTTTCAAATGCAGGTAGATCAAAAAAGAAATGCTCACTGTCTTTCATCACTGGTGTAGCACCAGAAACTGCAGAATAAGGGTTGATTAGGTCGGTAGTGCTATAAGTCGCGCCGCAATTGTCACAGTTATCACCGTATTGGTCTTCACTTTTACATTTTGGGCAAGTGCCTTTGACAAATCGGTCTGGCAAGAACATTAACTTTTCTGGATCGAATAACTGTGAAATCGTTTTGGTTTTTATATAACCCGCATCACGTAACTTGAGGTAAATTTCATTGGCAAGTTCACGGTTTTCTTCGCTGTGAGTGCTGTGGAAATTATCAAATTGAATATTGAAATCAGCAAAATCTTTTTCATGCTCTTTTTGTACTTGAGCAATCATCTCTTCTGGTGCAATGCCCATCTGCTGTGCTTTAAGCATAATTGGCGTGCCATGAGCATCATCCGCACAGATATAGTGACATTCATGTCCACGTAACTTTTGAAAACGTGACCAAATATCGGTTTGAATATACTCAAGCATATGGCCTAAATGGATCGGACCATTGGCATACGGAAGTGCACTAGTGACTAAGATTTTACGTTGTGAATTGGCCATCTTTTCTCGAAATCGCTGGGAACCTAAATAGAATGGAATAGATACTAACCGATCCAATGCTGAGTTTCATCAAAACCTAGCGTAACTGTGGTAAATCTAAACTAATGTTTACCTAAAATTCTGGTACAATTGCGCAAATCATATTTAGGGGGTCTACATTTTGTCTTCATCTCACCCAAATTATCATCTCAGTGATGATCTTCTCGTTCCTGTTCTAGCCATTCTTGATGCGTTCCAAGATCCATATTTAAACAAAAGCTTTTTAAGTGCCGGCATGGTGACTAGCCTTGCAATTGAAGGTAAACGCTTGCAATTGGGCCTTTGTTACTCGTACCCATGCCAAACGCAATATCAAGATATCGTCATGGCGGTAACAAAAGAGTTAGCGGTATTAGATGCAATTGATGAAGTAGAGTGTGAAATCGATTTTCAGCCAGATACTGTATCAGCGATCAGTGCAGTAGAACCTCTGCCAAATATACGCCAGATTATTGCGGTTGCATCAGGTAAAGGCGGTGTAGGTAAGTCAACAACGGCTGTCAACCTTGCATTAGCGCTGGCAGCAGAAGGTGCCCGCGTGGGTATTTTGGATGCTGACATTTATGGTCCATCCATTCCTATGATGCTAGGCGTTGAAGGTTTTAAACCTGTCTCTCCGGATGGAAAGATAATGACTGCCGCCAAAGCTCATGGCATTTCTGCGCAATCGATAGGTTTTATGCTAGATGGTGACCAAGCAGCTGTATGGCGTGGTCCAATGGCAGCGGGTGCATTGATTCAATTACTGACTGAGACTGAATGGCCAGAGTTGGATTATATGGTGATCGATATGCCACCAGGAACAGGTGATATCCAGCTCACCTTATCGCAAAAAGTACCGGTAAGTGGCGCCGTCATTGTAACAACACCGCAAGATATTGCCTTGGCTGACGCTAAAAAAGGCGTGAATATGTTCCAAAAGGTCAATATTCCAGTACTCGGTATTGTTGAAAACATGAGTTTTCATTTATGCCCTGAATGCGGTCATAAAGATCATCCTTTCGGCGCTGATGGCGGCGAAAAAATGGCAACTCGTTACAATGTTCCATTATTGGGGCAGTTGCCATTACAGTTAAATATTCGAGAAGATGTCGATAAAGGAATACCCACGGTAGTCGCTGATAGCGAGTGTCAGGTTTCTAGCATGTATCGTGAAATAGCCCGCAAAGTGGGCGCTCAACTTGCGTTATGCCAAGCGCAATCTAAAGTGTCAATAAGCATATCGGACGATGAGTAGATTTTAAAATGAATTCAAAACAATGTGTTGTAATCGCAATTGCAGGCGCATCGGCCTCAGGTAAGAGTCTTATTGCCAAAACGATTTATGAAGAGTTATGCCGTGATTTAGGCACTGATCAAATTGGTGTTATTGCTGAAGATGCTTACTATCGTGACCAAGGTCATATGTCGATGGATGAACGTGTTTTAACTAACTACGATCATCCTAAAGCGCTTGATCACGAGTTACTTTGTAAGCATTTACGTGCGCTCAAAGAAGGCAACGCTGTTGATATTCCAGTTTATAGCTATAACGAACATACTCGTACTGATGAGAAAGTAACCTTAACCCCTAAGAAAGTGATTATTCTTGAAGGGATCCTACTGCTTACTGACCCTGCTTTGCGTGAGCAAATGGATGCGAGTGTATTTATGGATACTCCACTCGATATCTGTTTTATGCGCAGACTCTCCCGTGACGTAGCTGAACGTGGTAGAACAATGGAATCGGTGATGGCACAGTACACCGAGACGGTACGACCGATGTTTTTACAATTCATTGAACCGTCAAAACAATACGCAGATATTATTGTACCTCGTGGCGGTAAGAACCGTATTGCGACCGATATTTTAAAGGCACGAATACAGCACCTTCTAGTTAAGTAAAAGTAACCTAAAAAATCAGTATAAGGGACCTTAACGATTATGCGTTTGACAGATATTGAAATTGAAGAATGTTTAGATAATGGCACTATCGTTATGGAGCCTCGGCCCTGCGCTGAGGCGATAAGTGGTGTGAGTGTTGACGTTAAATTAGGCAATGAATTTCGCGTATTTAAAGATCACACTGCCCCTTTTATTGATTTAAGCGGCCCGAGTGCAGAAATGCAGCAAGCACTTGATAGAGTAATGAGTGAAACCATTGTGATAGCAGAAGATCAATCATTCTTCTTGCATCCAGGTGAACTTGCACTGTCGGTCACTCATGAGGAAGTTACTTTACCAGCAGATATTGTCGGTTGGTTAGATGGTCGTTCATCGCTGGCCCGTTTAGGGTTAATGGTCCACGTTACCGCGCATCGCATTGATCCGGGTTGGCAAGGAAAAATCGTATTAGAGTTTTTTAACAGTGGTAAATTGCCATTGGCTCTTAAGCCTAATATGACGATCGGCGCGCTTAACTTTGAACGTTTGTCTCAGCCTGTTGCTAGACCTTACAATAAACGTAAGAGTGCAAAGTACAAAGATCAGCAAAACGCAGTCGCTAGCAGAATTAGCCAGGATAACTAAATGTCGGTAGTTTGGGTTAATGGACAACCTGATGCCACTATTAGTCCTCTTGATCGGGGATTAGCCTACGGCGATGGTTTATTTGCAACAATGCGAGTCAACAAAAGTGAGATTCAATTTATTGAATCTCACTTTTTGCGATTAACCCAAGGCGCACAGCGGTTAGGCTTTCAATGGCAACCAACAGCGGCGCTGAGAGAGCGGTTGTTGCAGTGCGCTAAAGATAACCCTCAGTCATGCCTCAAAATACTATTGTCTCGTGGTGTGGGTGGACGTGGCTATACGCCGCCAAATTCAAACCCATCGATAACTGAAATCGTATCCGTTCATCCTTTCCCTGATATTTACCAACATTGGCAAAAAACGGGCATCAGCTTACAATCATCGGATGTGTTACTGGCAAGGCAACCTCGCTTGGCGGGCATTAAGCACTGTAATCGACTTGAGCAAGTGTTAATTAAGTCGGTTGCTTTAGCCAATGGGATCGATGACTGGTTAGTACTTGATAGCAATAAAAATATTATCGAATCTTCAATGGCTAATCTGTTTTTTGAAACCGATGCCGGCATCATAACACCTCAGTTTTCCTATGCCGGAGTGGCGGGCATGATGAGAGAACAAGTGATTTATCAATTGCTAGAGATGAAATTTTCGGTATCGGTGACTGAAATAAATGTTGATATACTGTCTCAAGTGAAACATGTTTTCATGACCAACAGTTTACTCGGGGTTGTTGATATCAATAAAATAGACCAACAGTCCTTTAAAATAGCGCCTTACACTTCATTATTAAGAGAGCAGCTTGATCTGACATTATGAAAAAATTCTTAATTGGTTTTCTAGCAACAAGTTTTACGCTACTCACCATTACCGCAGTGGGTGGCTATTGGGGTTACCAAACGTTAATGACGTTTGGTCAAACACAACTCAATGTCGTAAACGCACAAGAATTAGAGATTAAAAGAGGCACATCATTTAATCAGTTTACCAACATATTAACCCAGAAAAAGTTAATAGAAGAGGGTTGGAAATTAAAGTGGTTAGTGCGTCTTAACCCCGCATTAGCACAAATAAAGTCAGGCTTATACGAAGTCGTTCCACAAGAGACTGTCAACAGTTTGCTTGAAAAGCTAGTGGCAGGAAATGAAAAATCATTTGCGCTGACGTTACTGGAAGGGCAAACCGTAAAAGAGTGGCGGGTGCAATTATCAGAGCAACAAAAGTTAAGGTTTGACGACGCGCTATTTACCAATATATTAATGAATAATGGTGATAATTCCGGATTGCCAGAAGGGAAGTTTTTCCCTGATACCTACCATTACAGGGCACACAGTTCTGCCAACACATTATTGCGAGAAAGCTATCGCAAGATGCAAGTAGAACTTGAAAAGGCATGGGACAGTCGGCAAGCAGGCTTACCGCTTAAGTCACCGTATGAACTATTAATACTCGCGTCAATTATTGAAAAAGAAACGGGTAAAGCGAGTGAAAGACCCTGGATATCTGCGGTCTTTATTAATCGTTTGCGCAAAGGCATGCGCTTGCAGACTGATCCTACGGTCATTTATGGCATGGGGGAACGTTACCAAGGTAATATCACCCGTAAAGATCTGCGCGAGCAAACGGCTTTTAACACTTATAGAATTAACGGGCTACCACCAACGCCAATTGCCGCTCCGAGTCTTGCGGCCTTGCATGCAGCAGCCAATCCAGCTGATGTTAATTACCTTTATTTTGTCTCACAAAATGATGGTAGCCATGTATTTTCAAAAACACTGTTAGAACATAACCGAGCAGTGAATAAATATCAGAGAAATCGATGAACACTGAATCAACCGTGGCTAAAAAAGCAAAGTTTATTGTCATAGAAGGGCTTGAAGGGGCTGGTAAATCCAGTGCAATCGCATTAGTACGCGATTTTATTGAAAAACACACTGGCCAAGCGCCGGTATGCACCCGCGAGCCAGGCGGTACGCCTTTAGCTGAACAGATGCGTGATTTAGTCAAAATTGCCAATGAGTCTGACCCATTATGCGATGAAGCTGAATGCCTCATATTTTATGCCGCCAGAGCTCAATTGGTCGCGAATGTGATTAAGCCATCTCTTGCAGAGGGGAAATGGGTACTGGGTGATAGGCACAACCTTTCATCGCTTGCATATCAAGGCGGTGGGCGTGGTTTAATGCCATTGGTTTCGGCCATTAGTGAGGCGACTTTAAAAGGGTTTAAACCGGATTTAACGCTTTACCTCGATATTGACCCGACGCTGGGTTTAGCTCGCGCTGCCAACCGTGGCGAGTTGGACCGAATCGAGCAGCAAGAGATTGCGTTTTTTAACCGAACCCGAGCGACGTTTTTGTCTTATGCTGACAACGATGATTCTATTATGATCGTTGATGCGAGCCAGAGTATGGCGGCAGTGCATAAAGATATCATTGCAGTACTTCAAGATCAGGCTTGGTAATATGCAGTATTTACCGTGGTTGCAGGGCGCAAGCGATGAGTTTCAAGCGCAATTAGGCCGTCAACAAGTCGCACATGCTTATCTCATTGGACTAGACGCCGGTTATGGCGGTGAAGTGTTAGCGTTAGATCTTGCTAAAGCGTCATTATGCAGTCAAGTAGGGATTTCTGGCGCTTGTGGGTTTTGTAAAGCGTGTCAGCTAATAGAAGCGGGTAGTCATCCTGACTTTTATAAAATTGAAGCCGATGGTGCACAGATTAAAGTTGATCAAATCCGGGCGTTATGCCAGAAACTGACCACTACTGCTCAGCAAGGTGGCCGCAGAATCGCTGTGATCCTTAATTGTGAACGCCTTAATCAAGCTTCTGCAAATGCATTACTTAAAACCTTAGAGGAACCAGGTAAAGACACCCTTCTTTTTTTACAGGCAAATTCACCTAGTCGGTTAATGGCGACGATTAGCAGCCGCTGCCAACGGATCCAAGTCAGGCTCCCTTCAAGACTGGAGGTAAAGAGCTGGCTTAATGAAGAACTAAAGGTGGCTGATGATTACAGCTGGTGTTTACCCGTCGTCGGTGGACCATTAGCGATAGTGTCAGCTATCGAAAGTGGCCGTTACCAGAGCTTGTTGGACTTCAGAAAAGGTTGGATACAAAGTTTGTCGTCAGCTCAGCTCTGTGCTAGTTTACAAAATGTGAATGAGAAGCAAGTTTCTGACGCGATTAAGGTTTTATATCTTGTGCTGCATCGAAAGCTTGTAAAAGATCAGACCATGGATCCATTGATCCGCTCATCACTCGCCACTTTTGCAGCTAAGATCATGCAGCAAGAAGTACGCTTATCAGTCATGCCAACCGTGAATGTATTGGGATTGTTTGAAGGCATAATCATTGAATACGTTACGTTATTGGACCGCTAAATAATTATGACTAATCTTGTTGTCAACTTTGATACCTTGCATCAACTATACAGGGCTTATATGCCTTTTATAAAACCAGCGGGCTTATTTGTTGGCACTACAGAGAGTTTTTTCCTTGGACAATCGCTGTCCGTGGCTTATCACCTGCCTGGTTCAACGGAAAGAATGCAGTTTGAGGGCATCGTGGTTTGGATTAACCCTTTAGGCGCCTCTGGCGGACGGCCTGCAGGTATCGGGGTCAAAATCATTTCCGAGCCAGACATGCACAAACACCACATTGAAAAGCTGCTTTCTGCAGAACTAGCATCTGGAAATTTGACCTGCACCATGTAGCTCGGTAGACTTGCTCTCCTTTTAGAAAGTAGGACTCTCCAGTGCTTATCGATTCACATTGTCATTTAGACCGCCTCAAAACTGCCCCCGATCAAGATGCATTAACCAACATTATTAATGCAGCCAAAGCGCGTGATATCGCGTATTTTTTGTGCGTAAACGTTAGGCAGCAAGGTTTTCTAGAGATGAAGCAAAAAATGGCTTCATTTGATGAGGTTTTTCTGTCTGCTGGAGTGCACCCGCTCGATGTGCAAGACGGATTAAATGTTGAAGAGATAGAGCAGTTTGCACGCGATGAAAAAGTGGTGGCGATAGGAGAGACAGGCTTAGATTATTTCTATGCCAATGAAACTAAAGCGTTACAGCAATCATGTTTTGAACAACAGATAGATCTCGCCGTTAAAGTCAAAAAACCACTGATTATTCATACCCGTGATGCAAGGGAAGATACCATTAATTTTCTCAAGCGCGGCAATGCAGACACCGTCGGTGGCGTATTGCACTGCTTTACTGAGAATTGGGAAATGGCGAAAGCTGCAATTGATATGGGCTTTTACATTTCGGTTTCAGGTATTGTCACTTTCAAGAATGCAGGTGATCTGCGTAGCGTCATTAGGAAAGTCCCTAAAGATAGACTACTTGTAGAGACCGATTCTCCTTATTTAGCACCTGTGCCTCATCGAGGCCAAGAGAATCAACCCGCTTTTGTGCGTGATGTTGCTGAGTTTGTTGCCGAGCTCAGGGGCGAAAAATACTCTGATGTTGCTGAGTATACGACTGAGAACTTCTTTAACTTGTTCAAAGATGCGGCGCGTATAGTCGGAAGATAACCACATTGGTGATTTCCCTTCAGTACTTTTAACGACAAATTTTAGGCAAAAAGAGACCCAAAACTATTCCAATTGTTCTGGGTCTAGGGGAATGGCTCTTAAAGAGCCGTGCGCTACTGTTGATAACCTTTACGGTTAAAATCTGCTATTACTCAATTCAGTAAAACTAATGTAATAGAGTGTAGTAGAGCATTTGTATTTAGGCCTACTTTTTTTATTAAACGCTTTATCAATACTAATAAAAATTACAATGTTGGGTAGCGAGCAATTTTGTCTCTGACTAAGTCTCTGGGAAGATTGTTTTTTAGCTTATTACCAAGGTGTTTAACGACACCTAAAGAACAACCTGCATAACTGACAATAGTTTCGCCTTGAGGCTTAATTTTTTCAATCAATGCGATATCACGTCCCATCAGAAACGTTTGCGCCTCTTCATCAGTTAACGCAACGCTTGTTGGTGTCGTTAATGCCGAAATCGCTTCGTGCTTCACTTTAAAGCCTTTCTTTAAGGTATCAGCCAGCTTGATCCCTATACGTTGAAAACGCATTTTTCCGATAAGAGCCTGAAAGGGCTTAGGGAAAAGCCATAATTCGGCATCGCGAACATAGATATCCGCTTCATTGGCCACAATGATATTAAAGGAAGTCTCAAGATAGTCGGCTAGTGCTTCGACCTGTTTTGCTGAGGCCTTCTCAAATGGGAAGTTTTTTTGCTTTCGGGGTTCAGGTAATAGCCTTTCTACACTGGATACCTTTTTTATTTTAGCGACAAAAAAACCTTCACTATCATATATTTGCGGCCATACATGCAAAAAGCCTTCTTCAGTACAAGCTCTCTCTGCACCAGGAAATAGTGATGATAAATTAACAAACTCAACAGCATCAGAATAACGCTCCTTTAAATAAGCGCAAACATCTTGATTCTCTTTTCGACTTAAAGCACAGGTCGAGTAAACTAATTCACCCCCTGGTTTTAGTGATTGAAAAGCTGAGTCTATTAATTCCTTCTGCGTGTTTACGATGCCTTTAACATCATTGTTATCCCAGTTTTTTAAGGCATCGGGATCCTTTCTAATGGTGCCTTCACCACTGCATGGTGCATCGAGTAATATGGAATCAAACGTCTCAAACAAGTACTCGCCAAACACACGGGCGTCAAAATGAGTTAGCGCGCAATTAGAAACACCCATTCGCGCTATATTGGCATGTAAGACTTTAACTCGACTAGCGGAGTACTCATTAGCAACAAGTAATCCCTTGTTGTTCATCAGAGCTGCTATTTGTGTTGTTTTTGACCCAGGGGCTGATGCCATGTCGAGCACATATTGTTTGGTACAGTTTTGCCCTTCGGTAATGAGTGCCGTTGGGGGCAACATTGAACTGGCTTCTTGAATATAAAACAGCCCTTGTAAATGCTCAATGGTATTGCCGAGTTGTATGCCAACGCTCAGTTCAATCCAATAGCCGTGTTCACACCAAGGTATTGGGGTGAAATTCCAGCCTTTAGGCGTCATCAATGCGATGAAATTTTCTGCTGATATTTTTAGCGTATTAATACGTATAGAGGGCCGCAGTGGCTTGTTGCTGAAACGGATAAAGTCTTCCATGGTAAGGTGAGATGGAAGATCTTGTTCAATGCTACTGATAAAATTCTGATTTAAATGAGCCATATGCCGAAGATAATGCGATAAAGTATTCAGATTATAACCCTAAACAGCGATATAGTGGGAGCACATGTAGAGAACTGCGTCGCGTTGTACTAGATAAGGAAAGGAACTTCAGTGCTAAATAAGATTTGGTTTGGCTTTTTTGCTATAGCGTTAGCCGCAATATTTATCCAGCTATTGAACGGTAATGTCGTTGTACTGAGTCATAGTGTTGAAGCCATTTTTTCGAGTGCAAGGCTGGCAGCTGAAATAGCATTAGGATTGATAGGTGTGCTTTGTCTGTGGATGGGACTGATGCGTGTTGGTGAAAAAGCGGGGGTTGTAGCATTTTTCTCTCGTGCTTTCGAGCCGCTATTATCGAGGTTGATGCCTGAGGTGCCACGTGGACACCCCGCTTATGGCAGTATCACCATGAACCTTACGGCAAACATGCTTGGTCTAGACAATGCAGCAACCCCGTTAGGGTTAAAAGCGATGCAGGACTTACAGACATTAAACCCGGTAAAGCATACCGCGACCAATGCTCAAATATTATTCTTGGTGCTCAACACTTCTTCTATAACGCTGGTGCCCGTCACGGTATTTCTATATCGGGCGCAGCAAGGTGCGGTCGCACCTGCAGATATATTTCTGCCCATCTTGTTAGCGACGACTGCATCGACGTTAGCCGGGGTCTTGGCTGTGGCCATTGTGCAGCGTCTATCAATTATCAATACTGTTGTTATTGCTTATGCAGCAGGTATTTTAGCGACGTTAACGGCGCTGATGTTTTATTTGTCGACCCTAACAGTAACAGCGATAGGGGAGGTGAGCACCGCAATGGGCAATGGTATTTTGCTGTTACTCATTTTCAGCTTTGTGTTGATTGCAGGACTTAGAAAAGTGGCGGTTTATGATGAGTTCATTGAAGGTGCTAAAGAGGGATTTTCTCAGTCAATAAAGCTTATTCCCTACCTGCTTGCAATGTTACTTGCTATTGCTTTGTTACGCGCCTCTGGTGCGTTAGATTACGCTTTAGAACTGTTAGCTGGACTCGTCGCATTTGCTGGCGGGGATACACGTTTTGTTGATGCAATGCCAACCGCAATCATGAAACCGTTTAGTGGTTCAGGGGCGAGGGCGATGATGCTAGAGACAATGCAGCATTATGGGGTCGATTCTTTTGCTGGGCGGTTGGCAGCTATTTTACAGGGCAGTACTGAAACCACTTTTTATGTACTGGCTGTGTATTTTGGCGCGGTAGGCATTCGCAATGGAAGGCATGCATTAGCGTGTGGTTTGTTTGCTGATCTCGCCGGTATTTCGGCAGCTATTATTGTTTGTTACCAGTTTTATGGTTAATGATCTCTAAGTGACTTGGGTACATAACGATAGTTATTACATCAAAAGACGCTACCGAAGAGCAGCGTCTTTTTAAAGAGATTCAATGTCTCAGGCTCTATTGAGCCGTTTGTTTAGGCGCCCATTCAAGCCAAAGTGGATCTACTGTTGAGCTAAGAGAAAAGCGGTAGTCGGTATTAATCATGTTATCCGAGCTGGTAATCTCTTTGGTCGCTAAGCCTATGCCACCGGCAAGAATAGTTTCTAGAGACCCCGTTTCAATTTGGGCTCCAGAGAAAAGACCTACATCAACTTTTACCCCGGAAAGATCCCAAAATACACTGGTGTTATTAATAAGGTGTCGATACTGGTTATCTACGTGTACTGTCATTTCAACGCTGGTGCCATCTGCTATCAATCTGTATTCATCAACTTGACCGACTTTAATACCACGGAAGAATATGGCGGTGCCTTTATTGATCGAACCCAAATTATCATTGCTGATGACGAAGGTGAGCGCGTTATTAATATTATGAAACGGCTTTTCAATTAAACCGATAAACTCTGATGATGTTTGAGCACTCACCCCTGGAAACACTGAAATATAGGGCCCTGTTAGGATGGTTTCTGGCGCTTCAATTCCTGCTAGAGACACTCTGACATCGACAATCGAGAAACTAGCATCTTGTTGATTAAAGCTGGCGGCATAATCACCATAAAGGTAAGCCTCTACGTTTAATTCAGATAGGTCTTTACTCAGTACCACAGAGTGAACCTCACCCACCTTGTGGCCTAAATAACGGATGGGTGCTTTTTTCTCCAATTTAACCGTGGCAGGGAAGGTTAATGCGATTGTTGTTGACTGACTCAAGGCGAGAAATTTTGAATCGTATAGGTGTTTACCATTGTCTAGCACTGGACTATCGAGTAACCCCAATGTGATCCCACCCTTAATGGCAGCTTGAAGTGGTGCGACTTCAACTTCGATACCGTTTAGACTGGCGTTTATTGATAATGCGCTATTACGCCAAAATACCGTTTTGTCGTTGAGTAAACTGGCAAATGATTTTTGGATACTGATATCGATGATGAAATTATTCTCTTTACGCTGCCATTCGACCTGTTCTACTTGACCAATCTGCATTTTTTTATAATAAATTGGCGAACCTTTAATCACGTCCGCTCCGTCTTTACTGGTGAGCTGCTTATTGATTCGCTGCTTATTCTTAAAGAAGCTTTTAGCGTCGCTGCTGTTGGCAAACACATTTAATGATGCACCCTTAGCGATCTGCTGATTATTACTACTTCTGACTAAGCTTAATGCTCCAAGGCTAAAAGTATTTAAATCACGTGTTTTAACGGCAACGCCTCCAAGGTCAGCCTCAATAGATAATGCCGACTCGGCGATAAAGTAACTGTCTTTAGTGACAAGCGAGCTAAAATCAGCGTCGACTTCAATGTTATATTCCACTTCTGTTAACGCAGCATTGAGTTGGCTAGACAACACAGTGCCTATTTTTATCTGTTTAAATCGCAGTTCAGCACCCGCGGAAATACCCGGGTTTGTATCGGAATGTAACGTTAAAGCCAGTTTTTGCGTATTTAAAGGCTGCGGTTGGTCAGTTAACAGTGGGTATTGCTGAAGTGGCTCTCCAGTACCTGGAGTAAAGTTAATCACGCTGCCGGTCAATAATCTTTCAGGGTGCTTTATACCATTGAGAGAGATATCTGCGCCTTCTAGCCAGAATGACGAACTGCCAGCGAGTAGCTCACTATATTGGCTGTCAATTTTAACAAGTAAACTGACTCCATCATCCGTCAATATTTTATCAGTGACATGGCCAATTTTAATGCCTCTGAATATAATTGCCGTGTGCTTTGATACGGATTCAGATCCCGTCGCCGTAAGCATCAACTCTACACCACCGAATGCTTGCTCTTCACTGTCGTATAAAGAAAATTCATGTTGGTTCTGAGCCGCGTCAGAATGATCACTAGAGCTAAAACTAATACCACCGGCTAGGATGGAGGCGAGGCTTTCACTGCGAACTTCTATCCCTGAAAGTGATGCATCAATACTGATCCCTGATACATTCCAAAATTGTGAATCAACTTTGACTAAACTGGCATATTGTTGCTGAATAAACGCCGTTACAATGATTTTTTGGCTATTGTCTAAGCGGTATCCAACGACTTGTCCCACGGGAATTTGACGATAAAAGAGCGGTGAGCCAACGTCTAAAGACCCTAGCTTATCCGAGGTTATGTTGACAATAAGGCCTTCATTACCAGGGGTAATAACGGGGGCGGTAATTTCAGCTTCAAAAAATGAACGTGATTCACCTTCACCGGGCAAAATGCTGATGTAGTTACCTGAAAATAGAGTGTCTAGTCCTTCGATGCCTGTGATTGAAGCTTTCGGCGTCACCAACCAAAATTTAGTCCCTTTATTGATAAAAGGCGAAGAGCGATAGTCCATTAATACATCGACATTCACACCTTGTAGTTGATCATCAATACTGATATCGGCCACTTTTCCTACAGTTAAACCTTGGTATTTAACCAGTGTTTTACCAATATCCATTCCGGTAGCGTTTGGGAAATGAATTCTCACTTCTACACCTGATTCTCGGATGCTTTTTACGCCAAGCCAAGCGCCTAACGCGAGCGCAATAATGGGCAATAACCAAATAGGCGAGAACAGTTTTTTCTTTACGACTTTAGGTGTTTGTACTTGAGTCATTTTTTGTTTCCAGTCGGTCCCAGAGTAAACGCGTATCAATTACTTTTGCTGCCAGTTGCGTCAGTAAAATGACCAAGGCAAATGCAGTAGCAGCCGGTGCGGGTTTCGCATCTAGTAATTGCCCCATATTAACTACGGCAACGGTTAACGAAATAACGAAAAGATCGAGCATAGACCAACGGCCTATCCATTCAATAATATGAAAACCTATCATCAAATTCTTTTTTGAAATAGGTAATTTAAAACTGATCGCGGTTAAGTATATGGTAAGGCCAATTATTTTTAATAATGGCACCAAAATACTCGCCGTGAATAATATGATTGCTATAGGGATCATATCTGTTTTTACAAGGTGTGCGATACCCGAAAAAATAGTGTCTTGAGTGACTTGCCCCTGATTTGTAAGCGTCGTTATCGGGTATAGATTCGCGGGTATGAGTAAAATCGCGGCTGTGATTAACAAAGCCCAGCTTTTTTGTAAACTCCCATAATCTCTAATAACGAGTTTGGTATCACAGCGACTGCAACAAGCTGATTCAGCACAGGTAACCTTATTGCATGTTGGGCAACATGTTAGGCCTATTTGCTTACCTAATGTGGATTCGTTTGGGTTACTTTTCAAGAAAACTCCACATATGCTCCAAATCGTACTCTCTTAAAAGGAATAAATTCATAATAAACAGCATTGTAAAGCAGAAGGTGCCGAAACCAAATGAAACTGTAGCAAAGTCGGCAAGGTTGAAAGCGGCCACTAAAAAGCTAATGACGTAAATTTCGAGCATTGTGAGTTGTGTCAGCAATCCCTGTAGTTTTAATGCCTGCTTTAATATTGACCTTAATAGACGATGCTGCAATCCATGTTTTATGATAACGATTTGTATCAAGATAGACATAAGTAGAATGCCTGGTGCAATTACTGCGGCAGTCATTACTGCAATGGCAACAATCCAGTAGCCTTGTTGGTATACTGCTAAAGCGCCTTCTAATACCGTTGTGGTACGCATGCTACCAAGAAATTCTAATTCTAGCACTGGGTAGGTATTGGCAGGGAAGAAAAATATTATTGCGGTAATACACAGTGCTAGCATGCCATTTAATGAGCAATATGGTGTGTCATAGAGCTGGGTGTGGCAGCGTGGACAAAGGGCTCTGACGCCTGTAGGCAATGCACGCTTTCTGATGACGAGGTCACAAGACCGACATAAAGTAACACTATTATCTAGCGCGTCCGATGTCATAAGAATTAAAACCTCTATAAAACGTACAAAGTTAAAGAAAAAGCTTTATCGTGATATTGAACTCAATTTATGCGTAGGCAATTGATTAATACAGAGTCCTTATATTGATAAGCCTACCAGATTTTCAAGAAAACTTGCATAAGAACTTCAATGTGTGAGACTCTTTACTGTATATAAAAACAGTGTGAGGTTAATTATGGCCGTTATAACAAAATTTGTCGTAGTTAGAGAAGGGGTTGAAAAGATGACTTTTACATCGAAGAAGGAGGCTGATGCCTACGACAAGATGCTTGATGTCGCTGACAACTTGATCCCTTTTCTAAGTAAATCTGAACTAGGACTCGAAGATAATGATATTGAAAAAATTGGTTTTTATTTGGCGCAACATAAAGATGAGCTGCAATCTTTGCTGAAAGGTAGTGCACCGGAAAAAAGTACACCCGCTAAAAAAGTATCTAAAAAGACTGATTCAAACTAAAAAAGTCGAAAATAGTCTGTTTGAAATTGATTGTTTGTTGGTAAAATGCGACGAATTTATTTGTTTTAATTGATGGAACTGTTAAAGGATATTTATGACTGCGTCGTTTTATGACACATTAAACCGTCAGGTTACCGCTTTACTGACGGGTGAAGATGATCAAATTGCCGCTTTAGCCAATTTTTCAGCGTTGTTAAATGACAACTTAGCTGACCTTAATTGGGTTGGGTTCTATCTATTAAAGAATGATCTGTTAGTACTTGGACCTTTTCAAGGGAAAGTTGCTTGCTCCCGTATTCCGGTAGGTAAAGGTGTTTGTGGCACAGCAGTGGAAAAAAATCAAACACAAAGAATTGCCGACGTACATCAATTTTCGGGACACATTGCGTGTGATTCTGCCAGTGTTTCAGAATTAGTTGTGCCCTTTAGGCGAGATGGTATTGTTATCGGAGTACTCGATATCGATAGCCCTTCGTTATCAAGATTTGATGAAATTGACCAGCGTGGTGTGGAAACGATGGTTAAAAGTCTCGAAAACTGCCTATTTGGTTAATCTACGACCAATTATTGCTAATTGGTGGTCGCAATCATTTCGTGCGTCTCTATAATGAGCGGTTTGAGCAATGAAATTTCAAATCGTGATTATTCGCTAAAGCGAATCAATAGCGTTTATGATAGGTTGTTGCTAAGGTAGGTTTGATTTTGGCACTAAAAATATAAATTAATCATTATTAATTTGTGCTTTAGGTCATAATCAGACAAATATAAACGACACGTAAATCAATGAGAGAGATAAACTCTTTTGGTGGTGTCCCTTTTTTAAACTGTGGAAGTAAAGATGGAATCAACAGAAAAGTTGACCGATACCAACGCTATTCTTGCGTACTTATATGAAACATTTCCTTTATGCTTTATTGCTGAAGGTGAAACGAAACCATTAAAAATCGGGTTGTTTCAAGATTTAGCGGAAAGGTTAGCTGATGATTCTAAAGTCAGTAAGACTCAACTAAGAATCGCTTTAAGAAGATACACAAGTAGCTGGCGTTACCTTAAGTGTGTGAAAGCCGGTGCACACCGTATCGATTTAGATGGTAATTCTTGTGGTGAGCTAGAACAAGAGCACGTTGACCATGCTCAAGCTACACTTAAAGAAAGTCAGGAAAAAGCGAAAGCAAAAAGAATAGCGAAGGCAGGTAAAACTCCAGCGCCTTCAGCTACTGCTAACAAGCCAGCTAAAAAACCGGTTGCGAGAAGACCGAAAGCGGCTACTAACGCAAAACCTGCAAAAGAGAAAGTCGCGGTAGCAATTTTAACGCCTGCAGTATTGGCTGAGTTGAAGAAAAATCAACGTGTAAATGTCAAACTAGGTAAGGCGCCAGTAGCTGGTGTTATTTTGGATATCAAAAAAGAAGATGTTCAAGTTCAGCTAGATTCAGGTTTAACGATTAAAGTTAAAGCGGAATACATACTACTGTAATGGTTTAAAAGCATGTAAAGGAGTAACTTGTTGATGCGGAAAATGTCTCTGGCTGTATCTATCGCCAGTATTTTTGTAGGATTCTCGGCGTGGGCTGTTAGCCCTACTATTCAATTCAGCGAGTTACCTGCTTTAAAGCAGGAACCCCAACATAAGGTGGCGAGTAAACGCGTCACTGGTTTGTTTACCCGATCACATTACCATCGTTTTGAAATGGACGATGCGTTCTCAAAGCAAGTTTTCGAGCGTTATCTTAAGCAATTAGATTATCGTAAGAATGTGTTATTGCAATCCGATGTTGATAGCTTTATGGCTTATTCAACTCAATTTGACGAAATGTTAAAAAGTGGCAATCTCCAGCAAGCATATTCAATGTTTGAAGTCATTCAAAAGCGTCGCTATGAACGGTTTACCTATGCACTTTCTCTGCTAGATAAAGAGATGAAGTTTGATGTCGTCGGCGATGCTTACGAATTCGATCGTAAAGATGCTGCTTGGCCTAAAAATGAAGCTGAGTTAAATGAACTCTGGCGTCAGCGAGTCAAATATGATGCGCTTAATCTTTCACTCACAGGCAAAAAGTGGGATGAAATAGTTACTGTTTTATCGAAGCGATATAACAATTCAATTAAGCGTCTGAGTCAAACCCACAGTGAAGATGTTTTCCAAGGGGTGATGAACGCATTTGCAAGAACGGTAGAACCCCACACTAGCTACTTATCTCCTCGAAATGCTGAACGTTTCCAAATGGAAATGAATTTGAGCCTAGAGGGTATTGGTGCGGTGCTTCAAGTCGATGACGATTACACGATTATTAAGAGCTTAGTAGCAGGTGGTCCAGCGGCGACAAGTGAGAAGTTATCACCAGAAGATAAGATCGTTGGTGTTGGCCAAGAAGGTGAAGACGTTGTTGACGTTATCGGTTGGCGTTTAGACGATGTAGTCGAGTTAATTAAAGGACCAAAAGGCAGTAAGGTTGTTTTAGAGATCTTGCCAAATAAAGGCGGATCGAGTGCCAAGCCTTTTGAACTAACAATTGTTAGAGATAAAATACGACTAGAAGACCGTGCAGCGACATCAAAGGTTGTTGAACCTACAGAAGGTCCTTACGCTAATCGTAAAGTGGGCGTCATCCATATCCCTGGTTTTTATATGAACCTTTCAAAGGATGTTTCTAAAGAGCTTGCTGAGCTGAAAGAGGCAAAAGTTGAAGGGATTATTATTGACCTGCGCGGGAATGGTGGCGGTGCGTTAACAGAAGCAACTTTGCTTACCGGTCTGTTCATTGAACAAGGTCCTGTTGTACAAATACGTGACGCTAATGGTCGAGTTTCGCAAAATAGAGACAATGACGGAAGGGTGACTTATGACGGTCCTTTAACCGTGATGGTAGACCGTTACAGTGCATCAGCCTCAGAAATTTTTGCTGCAGCGCTGCAAGATTATGACCGCGCGTTGATTGTAGGTGAATCTACCTTTGGTAAAGGTACTGTGCAACAGCATAAAGGACTTGGCCGTATATACGATATGTATGAGAAGCCTATTGGCCATGTACAGTACACTATCGCAAAGTTTTACCGGATCAATGGCGGTAGCACTCAACTTAAAGGGGTAACCCCTGATATTCCGTTCCCAAGTGCATTAGCGCCTGGTGAATATGGCGAGGCTGAAGAAGAAAATGCACTGCCGTGGGATAAGGTACCTGTTGCTCAATACGGTACGTTAAATGAAATATACCCAGAGTTAATTCAGAATCTTGATGGTAAACATCAGCAAAGAATTAAGACTGACGTTGAATTCAGTTATATCTTCCAAGATATAGCGGAGTTTAAAGAGAGTCATAACGACAAGACCGTTTCATTGGTCGAAAGTGAACGACTCGCTGAACGTGATGAAAATGATAAGAAGCAACTTGATCGTGTCAATGAGCGTAGAGTTCGAGAAGGTCTAGAGATTGTTAAATCGTTAGACGATATTGAAGATGACACTGAAAAAACAGATGCATTTCTTGATGAAACTGCTTACATTACACTCGATTTAGTCGACGTAGAGAAAGTAGCGAAGAATCAAAAATAGTGATTCATCCTGAATTAGAAAACGCGCTTTTAGCGCGTTTTTTTTAACCTAAAATTAGAATATGTAGGCCTACAATGACACAACCACAAGCTAAGTATCTCAAAGATTACCAAGCACCGCGTTTTCAAATATCTCATCTTGATTTAGATATCTCTTTAGCGGGTATACAAACAGTAATAGTTGCTACAAGCAAAGTGACCAAAGTCGGTACTCATAGCGAGCCTTTAATCCTTGATGGTGAAGATATTCAACTTAAATCAGTCAAAATTAATGGTGTTGAAGCTAAATTTAGCGAGCAGGTTAGCCAGCTGACTATAGAGACGGATCTTCAAAGCTTTGATTTAGAAATTATTTCTATACTGGACCCTGAAGCAAATACCAGTCTTGAAGGCCTTTACATGTCCGACGGCGCATACTGTACTCAGTGCGAAGCAGAGGGCTTCCGACGTATTACTTACTTCCTAGACCGACCCGATGTGCTGGCCATTTATACCGTTCGTATTCAAGCCAATAAGGCATTATTTCCATTCTTACTCAGTAACGGTAATCTTGTTGCTAGTGGTGATCTAGAAGACGGTCTACATTATGTGAAATGGCATGATCCCTTTCCAAAACCAGCTTACTTATTTGCGTTAGTTGCAGGCGATTTCGATCTTTTAGAAGATGAGTACATCACTCGTAGTGATAGACCCGTCAAGTTACAGGTGTTTGTTGATAAGGGGAATTTACATAAAGCGCATCACGCGATAGCGTCACTTAAGAAGTCGATGCAGTGGGATGAAACACGCTTTAATTTAGAATATGACCTCGATATTTACATGATTGTAGCCGTTGATTTTTTCAATATGGGCGCCATGGAAAATAAAGGGCTCAATGTCTTTAATACTAAGTATGTACTAGCAGATAAAGCCTCAGCGACAGATGATGATTATCATGGTATTGAGTCCGTTGTTGGTCATGAGTATTTTCATAACTGGACAGGAAATCGAGTCACTTGTCGAGATTGGTTTCAGTTAAGCTTGAAAGAAGGTTTAACCGTTTTTCGAGATCAGGAGTTTAGCTCTGACATAGGTTCTCGTGCAGTTAACCGTATTCATGCTATCAAGGTAATGAAAAACCAACAGTTTGCTGAAGATTCAGGCCCAATGGCACACCCGATCCGTCCTGAATCAGTGATCGAAATGAATAACTTTTATACGGTCACTGTTTATAACAAGGGCGCTGAAGTGATTCGTATGATCCACACCTTGTTAGGTGAAGGAAAATTCCAGGCGGGTATGGCGTTGTATTTTAAAAGACACGATGGGCAGGCCGTTACTTGTGATGATTTTGTCGCTGCAATGGAAGATGCTAGTAAGGTCGATTTGGGCCAATTCCGCCGTTGGTATAGTCAAGCCGGTACACCCCAAGTGACTGTGGCAGAGTCTTTTAATGAGTCAAATAACACTTACACCTTGACGTTGACACAAACAACACCCGATACGCCTGGGCAATCTAATAAATTACCGCAACATATTCCTTTTGATATTGAGCTTATTGATGCAGAAGGTCATAGTTTAGTGAATCAAGTCTTAGACTTTAAAAAACAATCTCAGCAATTTGTGTTTGAGGACGTGAAAGCCAAACCCGTTGCCTCGTTACTGCAAGATTTTTCTGCGCCGGTTAAGCTAAGCGTTAAATACTCTATAGAGCAACTGCTTCATTTGATGCGTTTTGCAAGTAGCGAAGTCGCTAAATGGGAGGCTTCAGTAGCACTGTTTAGTCAGTCTATTTGGCAATGCGTTGTTAATTTACAGAATGGCAAAGCAATGCACATAGATAGCCGCTTGGTAGATGGTTTTAAAGGTGTTTTGTTGTCAGAAAACCTCAATGAAGCCCTAATGGCTGAAATTCTAACGCTAACAAGTGCAGGTTCGTTGATTGAGCAAACAGATTCAATTGATTTAGACAACTTGGCGCTGGCGCGTCAGTTTGCGGTGCTGCAAATTGCGCAAGGGTGTGAAGAGGAGTTGCTCGCCAAAGTAAGGCAGTTACAAAGTCTGGATAGTGCAGATGCCCGAGCATTGAAAAACGTTTGTTTAAGTCTGCTTTTGAACGTTGACGATTCATACCGTGAATTAGCTAAGCAACAGTTTGAGTCTTCAGACAATATGACTGATACGTTAGGCGCGTTAACGGCTCTGAACGGTGAAACGTCGATTGACAGAAATCAGCTAATGAACGCATTTGAAACTCGCTGGTTAGAAACCCCATTAGCGATGGATAAATGGCTTAGTTTGCACGCAACGTTTGCTAGCAAAGACTGTATAGGGCAATTAGAACAGCTGTTAAAACATGATGCCTTTAGCATGTCTAACCCAAATCGAGTGCGCTCACTGATCGGTGTTTTCGCTGCTGCCAATACATTTGAGTTTCATCGTAAAGATGCAAAGGGTTATGAGTTTCTGACTAAAGCAATCATTAAGCTTAATAAAGTTAACCCACAAGTGGCAGCAAGGATCATCACGCCGCTCATTCAATTCAAAAAATTCGACCTAGCAAGGCAAGCGTTGATGCGTAAATCGTTACAGGAGATTTTGGCGATTGATGATCTTTCTAAAGATCTTTATGAAAAGGTGACCAAAGCATTGTCATAATCGTTATCGACTAAGTAAAATATCAGCTTATTCAGAGTATTACTCTCTGTTTAAGCTGTGCTGTTAACATCAACCAGAGAAAAGACGAGTGCGACAATCAGACCAGATATTTCAATTTCCCCTCAATATCAGCTACGAAGATTTCCTACCATACTATCGTGGACAAGTGACTAAAGTAGAAGTCGTCGATACCGCCGGTAGAACCTTATGGATCAGCGCCAGACATTTTAGACCATTTTTTACTCGTTCAGGGATCCGCTCCTACTTTGAAATGGTGGTTGATGGGCAAGGAAATTTGATTAGCCTTAATAAAAAATAGAGTAATTACTTAAAACGGTCGATTACTTTAAACGCACTGGTTTAGGTTTGTTTAATTTTAGATAAGGTATTGTTATTAAATAATATATAACCTGTAATTGACCACTTCTTTATATTATCTAAACCTGATTTAAATACACCCCCTCAAACACCACGCAAATTCATTGCAAAACAGCTGAATCTATTAAAGATTTTCGATATTTCGTCCTTGCTCACTTCGTAAAAATGCTGTAACAATGGTGTTACCTGTACGCTAACAGTATGTTGGCTATCAATTCCAATAACAAAAGAATCCAGCAGGTTACGGAGAGAAGCTAAAATGAAAAAGGTTAAAAACGGCTTTAACAAGTCGACGCTCGCTTTGGGGATAGTTGCGGCGCTCGGATTTGGCATATCAACAAGTGCCAATGCAGTCTCATTTAATTGGGGCGAAGTAGAGGGAACATTTGATTCGACCTGGACTGCTGGTGCGAGTTGGCGAGTTGCAGAGCGAGATTGGAACAATCAGATTGGTAAGGTTAACCAACCGCAATTTGATTGGGCTGGTTATTCGGCGTTTGGTAATACCAAATACAGCTCTGCTGAGATTTGGGCCCAACCAGGTTCCTATTCAAGTAACGGTGATTTGAGTAATTTACTGTATTCGCAAGGCGACACCACTTCTGAAATATTTAAAGGTCTGCACGAACTATCTTTAAAGTACAAGAATTTCGGTGTTTTCGCGCGTGGTATGTACTTTTATGATCGTAAGCTCAATGACGGTAACTATGACTTTAATGACCCGCTAACGGGTAAAGAATTTGATCCTTGTGAAGATAGCAAGGCATCAGAAGTTCAGTGTAAAGACATTCGCTTACTTGATGCGTTCGTTTACGCTGATTTCGATTTTAATGATGGTGCTAATCCACTATCCATCCGTGTCGGTAATCAAGTGGTTTCTTGGGGTGAAAGTACCTTAATTGCTCACGGTATCGGATCGATTAACGCAGTTGATTTAAACATCTTGAATGCCCCAGGTGCTGAGCTTAAAGAAGCTTTTAGGCCTCAGGGCATGGTGTGGGCATCTTTTGGGATAACCGATGACTTGTCAGTCGAAGGTTTTTATCAATATGATTGGCAGCCAATTTGGGTACCTACACCTGGGTCTAGTTTCTCAAGTAATGACTTTGCCGGTTATGGCGGTTATAACCAAAATGCCCAGTTAGGCTTTAACTCAAATCCTGACATGAACCTTGATTTCCTTTTGTCTGAGTATAATACGCTAGTGGGTATGGTTGGCTCTGGACAAGTAGATGGTGCAACTCTAGCTCAGCTTGCATTAGCTTATCCGACTAAGGCCACCTTGGTTGAAGATGATGCTTCAGCCAGTGATGATGGCCAATGGGGTGTTAAACTTGGTTATTACGCGCCTCAACTGGGTGAAACCGAATTTGGCTTGTACTACATGAATTATCACAGCCGTCGTCCACTGATTAGTGGTACCACGGCTAATTTCACTCAAGAAGCGATTGGCAGAGACTTACAACGCCTAGGTGGAAAAGCGCAGTCAGGCGAAATGATGACGCGTGAAGACCTATTGGCACTGGAAACCTTTTCAAAAGCACAAATTGTTTATCCTGAAGATATTCAGTTAATGGGCTTTAGCTTTAACACGCTTGTGGGTGACACCTCTGTAGCGGGTGAAATTGCCCATCGCTTAGATGAGCCGCTGCAGATTGATGATGTTGAATTGTTGTTTGCAGCAATGCCACAGCAACTCGCAAATGCGGGTTTACGCCCCGATTTGGACGGTATTTCACAAGTTGAAAATTATGGTCCGGGTCAATATGCTGAAGGTTTTATCCGTTTAGATACCACTCAAGCTCAAACAACCTTTACCCATCTATTTGGTCCAACATTGGGCACCGATAATCTGACGATGCTGGCTGAAATTGGTGGCGTTTGGATCCATGATATGCCGAGCTTTGATGAGCTTCGCTTAAATGGACCTGGCACCGCTCGTTCAGGCGGTAACCCTGATATGCCTGGCATTATTGAAGCAGTGCATAACGGTCCTGAAACCAATCCATTCCCAACCGATTTTGCTTGGGGTTATCGTTTAGTGGCTAAGGTTGACTATAACAACGTGTGGGGTGGAGTAAACATCGCACCGAGAGTGATTTTCTCTCACGATGTTGATGGTATTACACCCGATCCAATGTTCCTCTTTACTGAAGGTAAGAAGTCGGTTGCTTTAGGCGTCAACTTCGATTACCAAAGTCGCTGGAGCGCTGATGTCTCTTACAACGCTTTCTTTGGCGGCGTAGGAACGACTAATACTATGGCTGATCGAGACTATGTGTCGTTCAACATTAAGTACTCAATCTAAATCACAAGGACAATAAAAATGAAAAATCTTGCGATATTGTCTGCAGCAGTCATTCTGGCTTTAGGCGCAACCAGCGCTTTAGCAAAAGTATCTGATGCAGAAGCAGCCAAATTAAGTACTGAGTTTACGCCACTCGGCGCTGAGAAAGCAGGTAATAAAGATGGATCTATCCCAGCTTGGGATGGCGGGATCACTGAACCTGTTGCGGGTTACAGTAAAGGCATGCATCACCCAGATCCGTTTCCAGCAGATAAAATTGAATTTACCATTACTAATGCTAACAAAGATAAATACAAAGCATTTTTAAGCGACGGTCAAATCAAGCTTTTTGAGCTTTATCCTGAAACTTTTAAAATGAATGTTTATCAAACGCGTCGCTCAGCGTCTGTGCCACAGTTTGTATACGATGCGACTTTGGCTAACGCGACACGCGCCGAGTTAATTGATGGTGGTAACGGTATTACGGGGGCATCTATTGGTATTCCGTTCCCAATGCCTGCAAGTGGTTTGGAAGTGATTTGGAACCATGTGCTGCGTTTTCGCGGCGTAGATATTAAAACCTCTCGTAGTCAAGCCGCACCAACAGCAGGTGGTAGTTACACACTGGTTGAGACCGGTGAAGAGATCCGTTTTCAATATTCTCGTCCAGAGATGACATTGGATAAACTCGCAAAAGAAAATACGCTGTTTTTCTTTAAACAAGTGGTGATTCAGCCAGCTCGTTTAGCGGGTACTGCACTGCTTGTAAAAGAAACAATGGACCAAGAGAAGTTGCCACGCCAAGCATGGACTTACAACACGGGTCAACGTCGTGTACGTAAAGCGCCAAATGTGGCATTTGACACGCCAGGCACGGTTTCTGATGGACTAAGAACGACAGATGATTTTGATATGTTTAACGGGTCGCCAGTGCGTTACAACTGGGAGTTGGTCGGCAAGCAAGAGTTATATATTCCTTATAACGATTATAAGCTGCATTCCGATAAGATTACCTATGATCAAATCATCACTCCAGGTCATATCAATCCAGAGTTTGTTCGTTACGAAAAACATCGTGTATGGGTTGTTAAAGCAACGCTAAAAGAAGGTATGCGTCATATCTATAAAGCGCGTACTTTTTACATTGATGAAGACTCGTGGCAGGTATCGGTAGCTGATATCTATGACAACCGAGATGAGCTTTACCGTGTGGCAATTGCTCATGGATTGAACTACTACGAAGTACCAACTCAGTGGAGTACTTTAGAAGTATTTCATGACTTACAGTCTCGTCGCTATATCGCAATGGGTCTAGATAATGAAGGCCGTATGTACGACTTTGATGCAAAATTGAGTGAAAGTAATTTCACTCCCGCTGCACTAAGACGCGCTGGTATTCGTTAACCCACTTAAAGAGGGGCGCTTTGCCCCTCTTATATTTAAAGGAAGTCTGTATGTCGTTTAGCATGCTTCGATTTATCTCTCTTTTGAGTATCGCCAGTATTTTTAATTCTTCTGCTTTATTAGCGCAAGAACAAACCCTAGAACAACAAATTCAACCCCTTGCTATCCATTCGTTAGTCCTCGATATTGTTCAATACGGTAATACTTTGGTTGCGGTTGGCGATCGTGGCCACGCATTTGTTTACGATAAAAAATGGCAGCAAGTCAACACTCCTACATTTGCTCTATTAACCAAAGTTTTTTTTGTATCTGAAGATGAAGGTTGGGCAGTTGGCCATGATGCTACGATAATTCATACCGAAGATGGCGGCTTGACCTGGCAGTTACAGATGCAGGCCCCTGAAATAGAAAAACCTTTTTTAGATCTACACTTTTTTGATAAAGATAAAGGTATTGCAATCGGTGCTTATGGTCTTTTTTATCGTACAAATGACGGCGGTAAAAATTGGATCAGTGAGTACCATCAAGAGCTTCTGTTTGAAGAGGATGTCGCTTATCTTGAAGAGTTAAAAGCAGAAGACGAAGCACTGTATTTGTCAGAGCGTAACAGCTTGCTACCGCATTTTAATCGCGTGGTGTCTGTTTCGAATGAGCTACTCATTATGGTAGGCGAACTGGGGCTTGTCGCCATATCGAGCGATAAAGGTGTCCATTGGCAGAAAAATGATTTTCCCTACGAAGGCTCACTCTTTAATGTAAGTGTCGTCGATAATAGTGTTTATGTTATGGGGCTTAGAGGGCATCTTTTTAAGTCAAATAAAGACTTCGCGACATGGCAGGAAATTATGTTGCCTGTCGACTCGACAATTAATGCAGGGATCCTTTTAGAGGGTTCTGTGTTGCGTCTAGTTGGTAATGCTGGCGTTATTATTGATGTTACGGAAAACGGTGACGCGCAACTGGTTGAACAACGACAGGGCGAAAATCTAGTCGCAATTGCTAAAGACTCCACGGGTATGTTGTGGGTTGCAGGCAATAAAGGTCTCATCAAGTTAGAACAAAAATAATAGGACCTGACTTATGTTAGATAAACTCGTAAATGGCATTGAAACCTATCTTTTCAGGCATCGCGCTTTCGTTATTTTCTTATTTATAATCACCACTCTTTTTTTAGGTTTGCAAGCAAGCAATCTGAAAATGGATGCGGCATTTGTTAAAAATATTCCGCTAAACCACAGTTATATGAAAACCTATTTGAAACACCAAAAGCAGTTTGGTGGAGCCAATAGCGTTATGGTGGCGGTTGAAGACACTAGCGGAAATATCTTTAACGCGAACTTTTTTGATGCACTCAAAAATGTTCACGATCAGCTGTTTTTTATCCCTGGTGTTGATAGGGCACAGGTTAAATCGCTATTTTCCCCATCGACTCGTTTTACTGAGGTGGTCGAAGATGGTTTTGCCGGTGGTCCCGTTATACCTGCAGACTTTACGACGACTGACCAAGGCTTAGCTATCGTTCGGGGCAATATTGAGAAAGCGGGAGTCGTCGGTCGACTTATTGCTGAGGATTATTCTGCAGCAATGGTGAGTGCTCAGTTAATGGATTTCGATCCTCAAACCGGTAAGCCTCTTGATACGTTAGCGATTGCAGAGCAGTTAGAGCAGGAGCTAAGAGCTCAATACGAAACTGATGATATAAAAATTCATATTATCGGTTTTTCTAAAATGGCTGGCGACGTTGCTGAAGGTGCAAAAGGCGTATTACTATTTTTCTTAATCGCAATTGTTGTCACCGCGATTATGGTTTACTTTTTCTCTAAATCAATCGTGCTGACTCTATTACCGCTTGTTTGTAGTCTTACCGCAGTTGTTTGGCAGCTTGGTTTATTAACGGTTGTTGGCTTTGGTTTAGATCCCATGTCTATCTTGATACCGTTTTTGGTCTTTGCGATAGGCGTAAGTCATAGTGTACAGATGATTAATGCGGTCAAGCGTAGGGTCAATGATGGGCACAGTACTAAAGCTGCGGCGGCGCTAGCGTTTAGAAGTTTATTGATCCCCGGCGGCGTGGCTCTCCTATCAGATACGATAGGATTTATGACGCTACTGACGATTGATATTGGCATTATTCGCGAACTGGCTATTTCAGCCTCTCTTGGTGTCGCGGTCATTATTCTGACCAACCTCATTTTGTTGCCACTTGTTATTTCTTATACGCAAGTTCAGGCGCAAAAGAACACTGCACCTGTTAAAGCCAATAATATTTGGGTCAAGCTGTCAAAGTTTGCAACGCCTAAATATGCAATATGGGTTTTACTCATTACGGCTGGTTTATATGCTGTTGGTTTACAGCAAGCGAACAAAATGAAAATAGGTGATCTTCAAGGCGGTGCTCCTGCACTGCACTTAGACTCTCGATATAATCAGGATACTTTCTTCATTACCGATAAGTTTACAATTACCACCGATGTAATGACTATTATCGTAGAAGCATTCCCTGAAGCTTGTACCTACCACTCAGTATTAACGCAAATTGATGAATTTGAGTGGCAATTGAGTAACACTGCTGGTGTTGAATCAACAGCAAGTCTGGCCTCTGTCGCTAAAAGAGTAAACGCTGGCTTTAATGAAGGTAATCCTAAGTGGCAAGTCTTGCCTAGAAACACGGCCAGTCTTGTGCAAGCAGTAGGGCGGGTGCCAACCACTTCAGGTTTATTGAACAGCGATTGTTCTGTTATGCCGGTGTATCTTTTCTTAAAAGATCACAAAGCAGAAACCATTGAAGTCGTTATCAACAAGGTCAATCAACTGCAACAGCAGATGAATAATGAGCAGCTTACCTTTAGGTTAGCATCGGGTCCTGTTGGCGTGATGGCTGCAACTAACGAAGCGGTTGCTGAAGCGCAACTTCCAATGATGCTTTACGTCTATGGTGCCGTATTTGTGTTGTGCTTGATTAGCTTCCGCTCTTTACGGGCAACCATTGCGGTTATTTTACCTTTGTATGTGGTATCAACCTTAGCGCAAGCATTGATGACTCAACTTGATATTGGTCTTGCGGTAAGTACATTACCGGTTATTGCCTTGGGCGTCGGCATAGGTGTTGATTACGGGATCTATATTCTATCGACTATGGCGGTAAGATTAAGAGATGGCATGCCAGTTCAACAAGCCTATTACGAGGCGTTAGTTGAGCGAGGCAGTGCGGTTATCTTTACCGGTTTAACACTTGCTATAGGGGTGAGTACTTGGTTCTTCTCTGCCCTTAAATTCCAAATGGACATGGGTATTTTGCTCACCTTCATGTTTTTGGTGAACATGCTAGGTGCCATTATTATCCTACCGGCGATAGCCGCGGTATTTTGGCGGCAACCCAAGTAAATGAAACAAGAAGAGAAGCTAAAGCTTCTCTTTTTTTTTGCATAAAAAAACGCTATCAGCGATTGTTATTTCACCAGACAGCCAGAAAAGCTGCTGAGCAATGTTTTAAGGAGGCTCTACCACTAAAATAGTTCTCGAATTATGGCAGGTTTAGTAATAGACTTCGCGCTATGACCTAGGTCACAGAAAAAGGCTCAGGTCAGATTTGAAGCATCCATAAAAATATAAAAGAGCTGCCATAGCCCCCTAAGGAATCACCAACATGGCCTTGAAAGATGCAATGCCTTCAGTACTACTAGAAAATGTCGTTAACCTTATTAATTCTAAAGTGCCTCATTCACAAGCAAAACAAGTAGAACAGTTTGCTACTTGCCTATACGCGCATATGTCGAAAGACGATCTCAATGCCCGTAATGACAGTGACCTTTATGGTGCTGTTTTGAGTCAGTGGAATGCCCTTAATAAAACCTCCGTCGGGGAAGGGCACATTCGTGTGTTTAACCCGAGCCAATCGAAGCATGGTTGGGAATCGACCCATTCGATCATTGAGATCATTCAACCCGATATGCCTTTCCTAGTCGATTCTGTCGGCATGGCAATTAATCGACTCGGTATTACGGCGCACATGATGCTCCATACCCCAATGGCTATTGAGCGCAAAGATGGCTCAGTCATTCAAGTCAGTTATAGCGCTGACGAACAAGCTGATGTTGATAAAGTTGCCGTCTTTTTGATTGAAATTGATAGACAGAGTAGCGAAGCGGATATTAAAGCCTTAACCAAAGAGATTGAGTCGATAATTGCGGACGTCGCAATATCGGTCAAAGATTGGAATGCAATGTCGGCCAAGCTGGGCGAGACGATTACTGAACTGGCTAACCGTCCTTATCCTGGTACTAAAGCAGAGTTAAGTGAAGCGACTAAATTTCTCGATTACCTCAATAACCACCACTTTACCTTATTAGGTTATAGACGTTACGATTTACGTAAAGTGGAAGGTGATTTAGAGCTAGTTGCAGATAAGACAACAAGCTTGGGCTTGATGACTAAATCGGCAAAAGCCAATACTGAAACCGGTCTATTACTGTCTAACTTCTCTGAAAGTGCCCGCAAAGAAGCGCTTGATACAAGTTTGTTGGTATTGACTAAAAGTAGTGAAAAGAGCCGAGTTCATCGTCCAGCCTATGTCGATTATATTGGTGTTAAGCGTTTTGACGATAATGGTAATGTTATTGGCGAAGATCGTTTTATCGGTTTGTATGCCTCTAACTTATATAACCGTAGCCCGCGTGAAATCCCATTGCTTGCAGAGAAAGTACAGCGCGTGCTTGACCGTTCAGGACTAACACCTCGTTCTCACGATTATAAAGCATTAATGCATATTCTTGAGACGTTACCCCGTGATGAGTTAATCCAGGCAAATGTAGAAGAACTAGCCCGTATTGCACACGGTGTACTTGAGATGCAAGACCGAGACAAGCTAAAATTATTTGTCAGAAAAGATGGCTTTGGTCGATTCTTATCTTGCTTAGTATATGTGTCTAAAGACCGTTATAACACTAAGCTACGTGAAGATACCCAACGGATTTTAGCTCAGCATTTTAATAGTAGTGAAGATGTTGAGTTTACAACATATTTCTCAGAGTCAACCTTGGCTCGTACTCATTACATTATCAAAGTTGATAACAATAATATGGATGTTGATGTGGCAGCGATAGAGAATAATTTGACTGAAGCAGCTCGTTCTTGGGAAGACAAACTGGGCAGTGCTTTAATTAGTGCTCAAGGTGAAGAAATTGGCACAAGCTTGGTTAAGCGCTACGTAAATGCGTTTCCTCGTAGCTATAAAGAAGATGTACTACCCAGTTCTTCTGTCGTTGATATTCAACAGCTTGAAGCATTAGATGACAATCATAAACTGGGCATGCTGTTTTATCAGCCACAGGAAACGGCGCTTAAAAATAGTAAAGTGCGTTTAAAGTTATTCCATAAAGATGAACCGATCCACCTTTCTGACGTGTTACCTATGTTGGAAAACTTTGGCTTACGTGTCATTAACGAACGTCCATATGAAGTCATAAATGCTGACGGTGCGACTTATTGGATCCTGGATTTCCTCATGACAACACAAGCTGTTGCCACTGACAATTTAGCTGACAGCCAAGAGCGATTCCAAACTGCACTGTCGCAAGTGTGGAAAAAAGAGCTTGAAGATGATGGTTTTAACCGCTTGATACTATCAACCGGTTTGACAGGTCGTGAAGTGTCTGTATTGCGAGCTTACGCTAAATACATGCGTCAAATTGACTCTACCTTTAGCCAAGCTTACATCGAAGAAACGTTTTCTAGCTATCCTCAAATAGCTGATTTACTCGTTAAAATGTACATTCGAAAATTTAATCCAAAGTTGAAGACGCGTACACTAAACAAGTTTATTGAGCAGATCGATCTTCGCCTCGATGACGTTTCAAGCTTAGATGACGACAGAATTATTCGCCGCTATCTTGATTTAATCAATGCAACAAATCGCACTAACTTCTATCAAGTTAGTGCTTTAGGTAGCGCAAAATCATATATCTCCTTCAAGTTCGCACCAGAACTTATCCCTGAGATGCCAAAGCCATTACCTAAGTTTGAAATCTTCGTTTATTCACCTCGGGTTGAAGGTGTACATCTACGTGGCGGTAAAGTGGCTCGTGGTGGATTGCGTTGGTCTGACAGAAGAGAAGATTTCCGAACTGAAGTGCTTGGCCTTGTAAAAGCACAGCAAGTTAAGAATACGGTAATTGTTCCTGTGGGTGCTAAAGGCGGTTTTGTTTGTAAGCAACTGCCAACAGACGGCGGCCGTGAAGCCTTTTTTGCCGAAGGACAAGAGTGCTATCGTCTATTCATTCGTGGCTTACTCGACATTAGCGATAACATTATTAATGGCGAACTTGTAGCCCCTATAAATGTGGTTCGACACGATGAAGATGATCCATATTTAGTCGTTGCAGCCGATAAAGGTACGGCGACGTTCTCAGATATTGCCAACGAAATCGCTGACGAATACAACTTCTGGCTTGGCGATGCGTTCGCTTCTGGTGGTAGTAACGGTTATGACCATAAGAAGATGGGAATTACAGCACGTGGTGCATGGGAATCTGTTAAACGTCATTTCCGTGAAATGGGCGTTAATTGCCAAACAACAGACTTTAGCTGTTTAGCTGTCGGCGACATGGCAGGTGATGTATTTGGTAATGGCATGTTGTTGTCTAAGCATATTCGCTTAGTTGCTGCTTTCAACCACATGCATATCTTTATTGACCCTAATCCTGACGCTGTTAGCAGCTATGTCGAACGTGAGCGTTTATTCGCATTACCTCGTTCAAGCTGGGAAGATTACAACGCTGAGTTAATCTCGAAAGGTGGCGGAATATTCCTGCGTTCTGCGAAGTCTATTCCACTCTCTGCAGAAATGAAGAAGATGTTAGGCACTCAAAAAGCCTCAATGCCCCCCCTTGAGTTACTCAAAGAGTTACTCAAAATGCAGGTTGATTTGATCTGGAATGGCGGTATTGGCACTTATGTTAAGGCCACAAGAGAAACACATGCAGAAGTTGGCGATCGCGCCAATGATTCTATCCGTGTTAACGGTAACGAAGTTCGAGCCAAAGTTGTTGGTGAAGGCGGAAATTTAGGCTGTACTCAATTAGGTCGTATTGAATATTGCGCTAATGGCGGCCGCATGAATACCGACTTTGTTGATAACGTGGGTGGTGTTGATTGCTCTGATAACGAAGTAAACATTAAGATTTTACTTAATGCGTTAGTCGCTGATGGCGAAATGACCGTTAAACAACGTAACCGCTTGTTAGTAGATATGACGGATGAAGTTAGCCGTATCGTTCTGCAAGACTGTAAAGATCAGACGCGTACTATCTCTGTTACTCAGGTGCGTGGTGCTGAGCAATTAAAAGATCAAATTCGTTTTATCCATTACCTGGAAAAAGAGGGTAAGTTGGACAGAGCGCTTGAGTTCTTACCTAATGAAGACGAGCTTGCTGATCGTTTAGTTAATGGCAAGTCACTGACTCGTCCAGAGCTTTCTGTGCTCGTTGCTTACGCTAAGATGGTGCTTAAAGAGCAATTGTTGACCGTTGAAATCACGGAAGATAGCTTCTTAAGTCAGTTATTGGTTGCCTATTTCCCGCAGCAACTTCAAGAAAAGTACACGGTCAATATGGCGGCTCATCCACTGCGCGGTGAAATTATTGCTACTTCATTAGCGAATGAACTCGTTAATGACATGGGTCTTAATTTTGTTCAACGTATGCAAGATGAGACAGGTGCCTCAGTAGCTGAAGCTGCCATTTGTTACACTATGGCTCGCGAAGTGTTTGGTTTGGCTGATTTAACTAAATCAATTACTGATCTAAATGGCATTATCCCAGCTGTTGTACAGTGCGAAATGTTACATCAGTTACGACGCAATATTCGTCGTGCTAGCCGTTGGTTCTTACGTCATCGTAACCGTAACCTAAATATTGAACAGACTATTGAATTCTTTAGACCCGTCTTTGATGAGCTTAAAGCAAATGTGCATCAATATATGGTTAACGATGAAGTTGCAGGCATACGCGCAGAGTCTGATGCACTGATTAAAGAAGGTGTACCAGAAGATGTAGCGATGGTCGTGGCTAACGTGAGCACGTTATTCTCCGCGTTAGATATTGCACAAATTTGTGATCTCGAGGCCAAGCCAGTTCCCTTGGTTGCGGAAACTTACTTTAAGTTAGGTGCTAGTGTTGATCTACATTGGTTCCTCGAACAAATTAGTGCACAACCGGTAACGAATCATTGGCAAGCACTGGCAAGAGCTGCATTTAGAGAAGAGCTTGATTGGCAACAGCGTTCACTGAGTTCAGTTGTCTTGAGAACTTGTACTGAAAGCTGTGATGCTAGCAAGATCATTTCAGAATGGATTGAATCAAATCAAGGCTTGTTGGAACGATGGTTCCATATGCTGGCTGATTTCAAGACTTCGCAAAGCCATGAGTTTGCTAAGTTCTCTGTAGCCCTACGTGAACTTAATCTTTTGATCCTTCATTGTGAAGGTCAAAAGTAATCTGATATAAATCAGAAGCCCTGGCAAATGCCGGGGCTTTTTTCGGTCTAGGAGAAAACATGTTTTATAAAATCGCACAAAAGTTCATGTTTCAGATGGATCCTGAATTGGCGCATAATTTCGCTATCGGCAGTTTAAAATCCACAGGCAATTCACCACTAAACTGCTTCTATGCGCAAAAGATAAAACCTGCACCAGTCACTATGATGGGCCTGACATTTCCAAATCCAGTCGGCTTAGCGGCGGGAATGGATAAAGATGGTGAATGTATTGATGCATTTTATGCGATGGGATTTGGTCACGTTGAAGTCGGTACCGTTACGCCACGTCCTCAAGCAGGTAATGACCAACCCAGGTTGTTTAGACTTAAACCTGCTAAAGCGATTATTAATCGTATGGGTTTTAACAACAAAGGCGTAGATAGTCTGGTTGTGAATCTGAAAGCGGTTAAATCAGCAGCAATGGTCGGTGTGAATATAGGTAAGAACAAAGACACCCCCGTTGAGCAAGGAAAAGATGATTATTTGATCTGTATGGATAAAGTTTATCCATATGCAGCGTACATTGCGGTTAATATTTCTTCACCCAATACGCCCGGTTTACGATCGCTACAATATGGTGATCTGCTCGATGATCTTTTAGGATCACTTAAGCAGAAGCAGAAGGATCTTGCAGAAAAGCATGGGAAATATGTACCAATAGCATTAAAAATCGCACCAGACCTTTCAATCGAAGAGATTGAAAAGATTGCAGATTCACTTATTCGTAATGAATTTGATGCAGTAATTGCCACCAACACAACCTTAACTCGTGATGGGGTTAGTGGCTTGCTCAATGCAAACGAAGCCGGTGGTTTAAGTGGTAAGCCACTGAATTCATTGTCGACAGTGGTAATAAAGCAATTGTCAGATTGTCTTAAAGGACAAGTGCCTATCATTGGGGTTGGTGGTATTAATAGTGCAGCCGATGCTTTGGATAAATTAGATGCGGGTGCTCAAATGGTGCAGATTTATTCTGGATTTATTTATCAAGGCCCACAATTAATAAAAGAAATTGTTGAAGCATACCGTATAAAATAACAGCAATAGCATGGTTGATTAATTAATCGATCATAAAACGATCATTTAGATCTCGCAATAGATCCAGATGATCGTTTTTTGTTTTATATGATCGTAATGTTTAGTTTAAATTTATTTTGATATTGATGAAATTTTCATCTATTATTCAATTGTATCTAAATAAAGGTAAACATTATGTTATTAATGCCAAAAAGGGATTGGCAATGGGGATATAACGAAACATATGGTGTATTAACTGTTTCGTTAGGTCGTGATATGGAATTTCTATCACCTTATAAATTAAAGTCCCTAATACCTGATGCCAAAATTACAACTGAATTTAGCGTTGAACATGCTAAGTTCTATATTGCTTTGGTTGACTGTTTATCAAGAACCCTTTCTCTAAACGATGCGCTTATCGTCCAAATAGCATTAAATGCTACTGCTGCACATTTTTTATTAAAACCACAAATGCCTAAGTCTTGGTTTTTCGAAGCATCACACGAATGTGTTTATAGCGATATAGGTAAGATTTTCCAACTGAGAACCTGTGAGCATAGTGTCTCAGCAATGGTTATTGAGTCAGGATTACAAGCATCGCTTATGATGATCTTATCCCCAGAATGCCGCTTAACGGATTCAAAACAATTGACTCAATTCGAAACTATTAAGGTTATGCATAATCGTTTAGCGCCTTTAACTGTTGAGAGAAAAATAAACGTCGCATAATCAATATATGTATCAGCTTTAAAGTTGTAACTCGTTATTGTTTTCTCTATTTAATGCATAAAAAATCGGCAGCTGATGTTATTCAGTTGCCGGTTTTTTCATACTGTAAGCTAGTGCTTTAATATAGTAATAAAAGTGGATTAACTTGTTGGGCAACTGATTTCGACAACGCTATTAATTAGAATTTCGTCTACTGGAGTATCATTTCCTTGAGTAGTAACAATACTAATTTGGTCAGCGACTTCCATACCACTAATCACCTGGCCAAATACCGCATAACCTGCACTCGCAGCTGATGCATTTAAGTGTGGGTTATCTAATATATTGATAAAAAATTGCGATGTAGCTGAGTTGGGATTATCGGTTCGTGCCATTGCAACTGTACCGCGTTCATTACTTATGCCAACACTCGCTTCGTTAATAATCGGGTCATTGGTAGGCTTAAAAACAAGCCCTGTGGTGAAACCTCCACCTTGGATCATAAAGTTGTTAATGGTTCGATGAAAAAGAGTGGCATTGTAAAAACCTGTATCGACATACTCCTTAAAATTCTGTCCTGTAACCGGCATATTGGTTAGATCAACTGCCAGAGTCATATCGCCTTTAGTCGTTGACATTAAATAACACACATCTGCTTTTAGCTCTGGTACTACTTTTGGTGGCTCTGGGCTATCTGAACTCTCAGAGCCACAAGCGACAATGGTTAGACAGGCTAGTAGTGGGAACAGCTTTTTCATATTTAGACCTTATTATTATGGTTTGTAATTCAGAGCAAGGGTGAGGATCCATTTTGATGATTTATGTGGCGCATTTGTTGTGTTGGTGTTTTTTATGCAGTTTACATGCTACGGAGTTGTGAGCAATAGAGGATAGCGGCTAGTTACAAAGTGTTGCAGTTTTAGGCAGTTAGACAAATTATGTCTCAATGGTTAATCTGTGCTTTTATTGAACAGTTTGGCGCTTTTTTTTCCGTTACTGACACTAATCTATTTTAGATTTTCATCGATTAATGCCTCGCACCTCATCGCAAAGCCCTGAAAAACACAAGCGTTTCATTGAAACTCCCACAATATATCGATTTTAAGACAATATCTTTTTATCATTTAGTGGCGCTTACAGGTATAATCACCAACTAATTTTTATTCAGTGTCTATCTATCGATGTTAAAATTTTTTGCTGCAGCTCCTCGGGGCTACGAATACGCGTTATCGCTTGAATTAGCGGAGCTTGGCGCTTCAGATATCAAAGAAAGTGTCGCGGGGGTTTATTTTTCTGCTTCTCTAGAACTTGGTTATCGGATCACCTTGTGGTCGCGACTAGCCAGCAGAATCATTTTAGTGATCTATAAAGGTCCGTGTGAATCTCCAGAACAGCTCTACAATGCCGCTTATGGTATTGACTGGCAGATGCAGTTCTCTAATCGTAGTACTTTCAGTGTTGATTTTCATGGCATGGGTGGTTTTATTAATAATACCCAATTTGGTGCTTTGAAGATTAAAGATGCGATTGTTGACCGTTTTCGTGATGATGATTTTGCGCGTCCCAATGTTGAAAAAATAGATGCAGACTACAAAATTGATGCACATTATCGCCGCGGTGAAATTACCCTCGGCATAAACTTCTCTGGGCCTGCATTGCACAAACGTGGCTACCGTTCAACAACGGGTGAAGCGCCGCTAAAAGAAAACCTCGCGGCAAACATGCTAGTACGCAGTGGCTGGAAAACGTCACCAGTTACCTTGCTCGATCCTTTTTGCGGTAGCGGTACAATCTTGATTGAAGCGGCTATGTTGGCATGTGATATTGCGCCAGGGATCCATCGAGAACGTTTTGGTTTTGAGAAGTGGTTACCTCATAACGATAAAGTATGGCAAGAACTACTCGATGAAGCGCGTGCACGTGCATCGATTGGTAAAACGCGTTGTAAAGTCAAGTTTTATGGCTCAGATATAGACTCAAGATTGGTCTCGTTGGCTAAGCATAATGCCGAAAATGCCGGCGTATCAGAGTTGATTAATTTTGATGTATGTGACGCGTTGAATGTAACTCCTCCTGAGGCTAGCGGTTATTTAATTACTAACCCGCCTTATGGTGAAAGACTGGGTAATGTGACCTCTTTGCTACAGCTTTACTACCAACTAGGCGATAAGTTTAAAGCTGAGTTTGGTGGCTGGAGCTTGGCAATACTGAATAGCGATGTCGAACTGTTATCAGCGTTAAAGCTTAAAGCCGATAAACAGATGAAGATGAATAACGGCGCACTAGAATGTGCTTTCAATCTTTATACTGTCCACGCAGAGAACACTCGCCGAGTTGATCCGGCGAATATTCAAAGAGACGGTGATGTCAGTGACATTGCGGTACCTTTTGCTAATCGTCTTAAAAAGAACTTTAAACAGTTACAAAAGTGGGCCAAAAAAGAGGGTATCGACAGTTATCGTTTATATGATGCCGACATTCCTGAATACAATGTTGCTATCGATAAGTACCTCGACCACGTGGTTATTTATGAATACGCTGCGCCTTCTGAAATTCCTGAGTCAGTCTCAAAGCGTCGTCTAACCGATGTGCTTATTTCTTTGCCGCATGCGATAGGGATCGATCCAAATAATATTGTTTTGAAAACCCGTGAGCGCAAAAAGGGCACAACTCAATATGAAAAAGTCAGTGTAAACAAGCTTGAATTGATTACTACTGAGTACGGTGCAAAGTTTAAACTTAATCTTAAAGAGTACCTTGATACTGGATTATTTTTGGACCATAGGTTAACTCGTAAGTTGGTTGGCGAAAAATCTAAAGGTCGCAGTGTGTGTAATCTATTTGCTTACACCGGAACCGCTTCGGTTCATGCTGCAATGGGCGGCGCAACTTCGGTCACCACTGTTGATATGTCAAATACCTATATCAATTGGGCGAAAGAGAACTTTGCACTGAATGGTTTGAATGATGATAAATATCAGTTTGTTCAAGCTAACTGTTTACAGTGGATTAAACGTACTCATGACCGCTTTGACCTGATCTTTGTCGATCCACCAACCTTCTCAAATTCAAAGCGCATGGAAGACTCTTTCGATGTGTTGCGCGATCATGTTCCATTGCTCAGTAATTTAATCAAGCTACTTAACCCAGGCGGCGAGATTATTTTCTCGAACAATAAGCGTAAATTTAAGATGGAAATTGCGGATTTAGAAGCGGCTGGTATGAGTGTGAAAAACATTGATAACCAGACGCTACCACTCGATTATAAGCGTAATCCGCAGATCCATAATACCTGGCTTATTACGCATGCCGAGTAAGGCCTGTTCCATTATTTTATATCACACAGATGCCTGCCACCTGTGTGAACTTGCAGCAGGGTTACTTCAACAAACACAAGTAACCTTTGTTGCCCAAGATATTTGCAATAACGATCAATTAGCTGAAGTTTACGGCACTCGCATTCCTGTCATTAAAAAGACAGGGTGTAATAGTGAACTAAACTGGCCATTTGACCTCGAAGCATTAGAAGAATTTTTAGGAGCGTAAGTTGAGTTTAGTACGTATAAATAACGGCTCTTTAGCCTACGGTTATACCCCGTTATTAAAAAAAGCTGATTTCACAATTGAACCTGGTGAACGTGTTTGTATTGTAGGCCGAAATGGTACTGGTAAATCCAGTCTTATGAAGGTACTAAGTGGCGATGTACTGCTTGACGAAGGTGAATTTAATATTGCAACCGACGTCAAAGTCAGCCGCTTACAGCAAGATCCACCCAAAGCTGAGCAGGGAACTGTTTATGCTTATATTGCAGCAGGCTTAAAAGAGGTTGGTGAAAAACTAGAACGTTATCATCAGCTCTCTCATGATGTTGCAACAGCGTCTCCCAACGAAATGGATCGAATGCTGAAGCAGATGGAAAGGCTTCAAGGCGATATTGATCACTTAAATGGTTGGCAGTTAGACAGTCGTATTAACCAGAATTGCGAACTATTAGGCTTAGATGCGGATGCATCATTGTCCGAGTTATCGGGCGGTTGGCAGCGTAAAGTGGCTTTAGCACGTTCATTGGTTAGCGATCCAGATCTGTTATTATTAGACGAGCCCACTAACCATCTCGATATTGATACTATTGAATGGTTGGAACAGTTCCTACTCAGCTACCGAGGCGCTATCGTCTTTATCAGTCACGATAGAGGCTTTATTGATCGAATGGCAACTCGTATCGTTGATCTTGACCGCGGTATTGCTACCTCTTGGCCTGGCAGTTACCAAGCTTACATCACCGGTAAAGCGGAATGGTTACGAGTAGAAGCGGAGCAGAATGCTCATTTTGATAAAAAGCTTGCAGAAGAAGAGACGTGGATCCGTCAAGGCGTAAAAGCCCGTCGTACTCGAAATGAAGGACGCGTGCGCGCCCTTAAAGATCTTCGTGAAGAACGTATGGCACGTCTTAACCGTCAAGGTGGCGCTAAGATGGCTGTGGCGGACACTGACCGTTCGGGCAAGCTGGTATTTGATATTGAAAATTTAGAATACAACCTTCCTCACAAGAATCTGGTTAAGAACTTTAATTCAACCGTGATGCGTGGTGACCGAATTGCACTTATCGGTCCGAACGGTTGTGGTAAGTCAACGTTAGTTAAACTGCTTATTGGCCAGTTAGAAGCACAGTCTGGTAGTGTAAAAGTGGGTACAAAGCTAGAAATAGCTTATTTTGACCAATATCGTGAAGCTCTTGACCCTGAAAAAACGGTAGAAGAGAACGTTGGTGAAGGAAAGAAAACAGTCACGATTAATGGTCAAGACCGACATATTCTAAGTTATTTACAAGATTTCTTATTTTCACCTATGCGAGCACGAACACCTGTTAAAGCGTTGTCTGGCGGTGAAAAAAATCGTCTGTTACTCGCTCGGTTGTTGCTTCGTCCTGCAAATCTTATTATTCTCGATGAACCGACAAACGATCTAGATATCGAAACGTTGGAATTACTTGAGTCCTTACTTGCTGACTATAAAGGGACCTTGTTACTCGTCAGTCACGATAGAGCATTTATAGACAACACTGTAACGAGCAGTTGGTGGTTTACAGGTAATGGTGGTTGGAGTGAGTATGTTGGTGGTTACCAAGATGCGGTATCCCAGGGCGCTAAATTTTATTCTGAGGAACCTCAGGAGATAAAGAATGTCCAAACTGCAGTTGCTGAGAAAAAGCCAGTTGCGGTCTTGAAACCGGTAAAAAAATTATCGTTTAAAGTACAAAAAGAATTAGAATCATTACCTGCAATGATGGAAAAGTTAGAGCAGGAACTAGAAGCATTGCAAAGTATTATTAGTGGTCCTGACTTTTATGCTCAGGAACAAAAAACAGTAAATGAGAAGTTAAAGACTTTGTCCGATAAGGAAAGTCTACTTGAGAGTTACTTTGAGCGATGGGAAGAGCTCGAGTCATTGAAGTAAGCTAAAAATAAAAAAATGGGAAGTGAGTTCATGAAGTTTAAGTTGGAAAAAACCCTATCCTTAGTGGCTGTAGGCGTATTAAGCGTGCTTCAAGGTGCACAAGCTGCACCTGTATATGAAATAAAAAATATCGACGCGGATACGTTTAACCTAAATGGTACGATCGAAAATACCCGTAACGGTTATGGCATGTCGGTTAATAACAATAATGAAGCAGTTGGCGCCGCTAAGGGTAAAAAGAAACTCAATGTCGATGAAGGTGATGATGGTGTAATCGACATTGAAGACGGTGTTTCCGATGCTGAAACCATTACTTACTCCGTTAATTTGCCCATTCTAGCCAATAATTTCACGTTTACCTCAATTGAAAATGACGCAGCAACCCCTTGGTTGCCAACATTTGAAAGCGTAAACGGCACTACTGCACCGACTTTTCCAGAAGTTGATCCTGTTAACTCAGTTGATACTTTTTACTACGGCATTAATGATGCCAAAGTAAAAGTAGGCGAAATGACGGCTGCCGAACAAAAAGTAGATTACTCGGGCTCAAGCACGACCCAAGAGTATTGGTATTATCGTGAATATGAACAGCGTGGTTTTGTTAAATCTGGCACTGATACAGAAATTGCCTTAATTCCACCCTATTTTGAGTATGTTTCTAAGCAAGACAGTGGCGATGTTACGGTTAATGTGGGTGGTTTTTCGAGTGCGACGGCAGTCAATAGTGCCAATATGGTTACTGGCTATGCCAGTACTGATATTAGTAAAAACAGTGCCAGCATTATAGATTCATGTGTATCGAACAACAGCGAAACAGCTCCCACTGATATTTGTGTTCAGAATAGACAATATCCAAAGAGTAATGGCCTTAGAGATATACAATATCAAACACGCGGCTATGTTTGGCGTTACGACGCAGGTGCTATTACTGAGGAGTTTCTTTTACCTTTGGGACTCGAAACCACTAACGATGGCGTTTATATTGGCCAAGGTTTAGGGATCAATACTGAGGGTGTCGTTGCTGGCCGTTCACATGTTTACCGCAAAAATGATAAAGATAGATTGTATTTTGATGCCGCCTATTGGACTCAAGGTGCTGATGGTAGTTACCAATACAACTGGGTCGACGTCGATACTGTGAAAGATGTGAATTCATCTATCGCTTATGACATTAATGACAATGGTATATTGGTCGGTAGCTATAATAAGTATATAGAAGGTTATCGCAGAGATAAGTTCTTCTATATCGATACCAGTGATGCTAATGCTGAGCTGATAACCCCGTTTGATTTCTATAACAACGTGTCTGATCTGTCGAGTCGTGGTCGCGATATCAACAACAATGGGCAAGTCGTTGGTTATATTGAAACGACTCATGATAAAGAAAAACCGCGGCCAAAAGCGGGCTTCCTTTATGATATCGCCAAAGATGAGTTTACAAATCTGAATGAATTGTTGACTTGTGAGTCTAAAGGCTTCGAAAAAGACGATGCGGGTAAATGGATTCGCAATAAAGTTGAAGTTGAAGATGGCTCTGGAAAAACGTTAACTTACAACAGCGAAATCGTTATAGTTGAAGCTAACAGCATTAATGACAGTGGCACGATTGTTGGCACAGCCTTTATTCGTAAACCGTCGTATAAATTTGATACGGACGGTAACTTAGTTATTGGTGACAATGGATTACCATTCTTCGAGCTTAATGGTTATGGCGATCCAGTTACTTCTTTCTTACCTCGTATGATGGTTCTGCAGACTTCTGGTGCTGAAATTACTGATGAATGGAAAGCGGCTAACAACTGTATTGATGAAAGTGGCGAAAGTGGCGACTATGAAAGAAAAGGGGCAGCGAGCCTCGGATGGTTGTTAATGTTACCGCTGGTTTGGTTGAGACGCAGACGGAAATAGATGAGTAGACTAAATCGAGGCAAATGCCTCGATTTTTTTTATTTTTATTTTTATCCCACAACTCAATAGCTTAATATTTGACCGTCAGAATGGTCGCATTTTTTGATTGATCTCTACCGCAAAAAGTTTTATTCATAGTGCTGAAGCATTAGAGCTTCAATCATTATGGAAGAGAGGACGCTTGCATGAAGAGACAAAAAAGAGATCGATTAGACAGAGCTTTTTCGAAAGGTTTTCAGGCTGGAGTTGGGGGCCGTTCTAAAGAGATTTGTCCATATTCGACACTCGACTCAAAATCACAATGGCTTGGTGGTTGGCGAGAAGGTATTGATGATAGGTTAAGCGGTTTGTTTAATAAGTAACGTTTACCTAATATTAAACATGAAAAAAAGCCCTCATAGTTGAGGGCGTTGTTTATCTTATAATACTATAATTTGGCGCTTAGAAGCTTGAGGTGTCAGTAAAAATACCGACTTTTAAATCTTTTGCGCTGTAAATTTCACGACCATCCACTTCCATGGTGGCATCAGCAATGCCCATCACTAACTTGCGGTACACTTTACGTTTAATTGTTAGTTTATAGGTCACTTTTTTAGCATCTGGTAGCACTTGACCAGTGAACTTCACTTCACCTACGCCCAATGCACGGCCTTTACCTTCCGCGCCTTCCCAACCAAGGAAAAAGCCAACAAGCTGCCACATAGCATCTAAGCCTAGGCAACCCGGCATAACCGGATCTGATGCAAAATGACAGTCGAAAAACCAAAGGTCAGGATTAATATCTAGCTCAGCTACAATTTCACCTTTACCGAATTCACCGCCATCTGCATTAATTTTAAGCACGCGGTCGATCATCAACATATTGTCTTTCGGTAATTTAGGAGAGTTAGGTCCTAAAAGGGTACCAAGTCCACAGGCGACTAGGTCTTCTTTTGTAAAACTGTTTGCGTTACTCATTATATTTAATTCTCCAGCTATTTGAGCCTCCAAGGTTAGCGAACACGTGTACGCTAAACAACTCCGATCAGCTAGAAAATGATAATTTTTCGCGAAGCCTCACAAAAAAAGACTTATCTTCGTCTTGATAACCTGCCAAACTTTCTAATCTAGCCTGCACTAAGCCATAAAGTGAGTCATCAGGAAACTGGTTGTCTTTGTCTGCGGTACCGGCCGGGGTCTGCATTAAAATTTCAGCGGCTTCATCAATGTGTTTAACTTGATACAGCGTAAAGAGCCCTTGATGAACGGCATCAATAACAGATTGCTTGAGGTTCAATTGCTGCATATTAGAGCAAGGAATAATGACACCTTGATTACCTGTTAAACCACGGCGTTGACACAGCTTAAAAAAACCTTCAATTTTTTCGTTAACACCGCCAATAGCTTGTACATTACCGAATTGATCAATCGCACCGGTTGCTGCCAGGCTTTGTTTTATCGGCTTTTCTGAAATTGCGGAGATTAAGCTGCAATACTCTGCAAGAGAGGCACTGTCGCCATCGATCTCTTGATAAGATTGTTCGAACACAATATTGGCATTGAGATGTAAAGGTGCATCTTTACCAAAAATACGATACAAGCAGGAAGACAATATCATCATTCCTTTAGCATGAATGTTACCGCCGAGTTCTGATTTTCGCTCAATATCGGCGACTTCTCCATCACCATAATGCACTGACGCGGTAATCCTTGCGGGTTCTCCATAACTGTATTCAGCATTTTCTATGACGGTTAACCCATTTATTTGGCCAATCATTTCATCTTGGGTGGGGAGACTGATAAATAGATCGTCAAAGTTCTGCTCTGAAAGCTTCTCTGAGGCGTTGTGACGTTGATTAAACATATCGATACTATGTTGGAATGCCTTGATATCGATATGTCGTGTATGCGCGTATGCGCTAGCTTGAACTAATAACTGCTCAATGTTGATAGACATCAAACTTAATCGTTGTTGATGATCGGCAAGTCTGGCGCTGTATTCAAACAATGCCAATCTTGCTTGTCGATCTAAAGTCAGATTAAGATCGTTTAAAATGCAGTTTAACCATTGGTCGTATTCAACCAGGCTGACTTCATTTAAGTCAACTTCGTTGATGAGCTCCCCCAAAAGAGGGAAATGATTTGAAAAACTAGGTTCACCTAACCAGCAGTGACCATATTGGTTACTAGAACCAATGAGGATGATTTTGCAGTTTAAAGAAAGGGCAGGAAGGCTCGAATGCACCTGGTACTCTTTCTTATCGAGGATCTCAAGCAGCAACTCCCATAGCGCTTCACGTTTCCAGATAGAATCAGCACACACAAATAGGTAATGGCAGTTGGCAAGAGCCCCCGCTTTATACTGCTTGGTGTTTTCATCATAACGACCAACAAGATCATGCTTCTTGATCGTACCAGAAAGGTATTGATATTGAGTTTGTTTGGTCGCAATAACGGTGTCATTACAAGTGACTTCGGCCTCAAGCCAAGCGGTAGTCTTGTCTTGTAGTATAAGGCGTTTATTTGGGAATACGCCTTCTGTATGAACAAGTGCATTGATGATGTATTTACGATTACAGCCAGAAAAATCGGCTAAATACATATGCTGGTCGTGAGTGCGGCCTAAAAGTTTGAATGCATCACGCACACGCGATTGACCGATTAGCCGCATCTCTGGTGAACTTTCATTAACTAAATCCGCAGGTAATGTAAATTGCGGTTTAAGTGCAGCTGTGGGAATAATGTTTGAGTTCATATATATCATGTAAGTTTTTCTACTAAATCGATATTACCATAGTATTGCTGCTAGCTATCAAGTAAGTCTGTATTAGTCGTCACCATAACATTCTGAGCGCGAGTGCTGCTGATAGGAGGAAGAACCACCAATTTGACTGTAAGATAGGCAGTTGTGCCGTTACACGAAAATTATCAAGTATTTGGTATTTACAATTAAAGCTTAAACGCCTAGTATCTACGGCGTTCGGAGAGATGGCAGAGTGGTCGAATGCACCGGTCTTGAAAACCGGCATGGGTTTGTAGCCCATCTAGGGTTCAAATCCCTATCTCTCCGCCACATTAAAGAAGGCAGCCTAATAGGCTGCCTTTTTGCTTTCTGGCTAACTCATTGTTATTGAAAGCGATATACATTATTGTCATGTTGGCGCTTGTGTAAAATTATCTTTCTAATTTGAAGTATATGGGCTAAATTAGACTGAATAAGTTAGCTTGATTCTAGTTTGATTCAAGCCAGATTCATTTTAAGGTAGAGCAGCTTTGATATCAGTATATTTGGTCGATGACCATGAGCTCGTACGCACCGGTATTCGACGGATTTTAGAAGACGAACGTGGAATTAAAGTCGTAGGTGAGGCCGGTGACGGAGAGACCGCGGTTCAATGGTGTCGTAAAAACGAAGCTGATGTCATTTTAATGGACATGAATATGCCGGGTATTGGGGGCTTAGAAGCCACTCGTAAAATACTCAGATTTCAAGCGCATGCTAAAATTATCGTACTGACGATACATACTGAAGATCCTTTTCCCACTAAAGTGATGCAAGCAGGAGCGTCTGGTTATCTAACCAAAGGGGCTACCTCGCCGGAAGTGATGCAAGCTATTCGACAAGTGGCACATGGACAGCGTTACTTATCGCCAGAAATTGCTCAGCAAATGGCGCTGAGTCAATTTAATCAGTCGGAAGACAATCCATTTAAAACCCTTTCTGAAAGAGAACTGCAGATCATGTTGATGATCACCAATGGTGAAAAAGTCAGTGATATTTCAGAGCAACTCAACTTGAGTCCCAAAACGGTTAACAGTTATCGCTATCGTTTGTTCGCAAAATTAGGTATTGGTGGTGATGTTGAACTCACTCGATTAGCCATACGCTATAAAATGCTCGATACTGGCCAGTTCTAATTAGAGTCTATAGATAAATAAAGAGCGTATGACAGCAGCGTTTAATTCAGGTGAGTTTTTGCAAACGGTGACATCTTCGCCTGGTGTTTACCGGATGTATGATGTTGCAGATACCGTTATTTATGTCGGTAAAGCAAAAGATCTTAAAAAGCGGTTATCTTCCTATTTTCGTAAAAATTTAGCCAATGTAAAAACTCAAGCATTGGTATCAAGAATCGTCAATATCGATGTCACAGTCACGCACAGTGAAACCGATGCTCTCATTCTAGAAAACGATTATATAAAGCAGTACATGCCTAAATATAATGTACTGCTTAGAGATGATAAGTCCTATCCCTATATTTTATTAAGTAACCATAAGCACCCAAGGCTCTCTTATCACAGGGGTCCTAAAAGAGATAAAGGCCAATATTTTGGACCTTATCCTAATGGTGGCGCTGTGCGTGAGAGTTTGCATCTACTGCAAAAAATATTCCCAATTCGTCAATGTGATGATTTGTATTACAAAGCAAGATCTCGTCCTTGCTTGCAGTATCAAATTGGTCGTTGTAGTGCACCGTGCGTAGATCTTATATCGCCTAAAGACTATCAAGAACAAGTCACATTAGCTGGGCTGTTTTTAAAAGGTAAAGATCAACAGGTTACCAAAGCACTTGTCGAAAAGATGGAGCAAGCGGCCAGTGAACTCCATTATGAAGACGCCGCTCGTTACCGAGACCAGATCACAGCGCTAAGGCGAGTTGCGGAGCAACAAGAGGTGTCTCACTCTTCTGGTGATATGGACGTGATAGGTGTTCACTTCGCATCTGGAGTGGCTTGTTTTCATCTGTTGTTTATTCGTGAAGGAAAGATTTTTGGTAGCCGAAGTTACTATCCAAAAGTGCCGGTTGATACGGAATTGTCTGAAGTGTTACGCGCCTTCATGTTTCAATTTTATCTTAATTCGGACAGCCAACGAATAACGCCTAAAGAGATCCTTGTCAGTGACGCTTTTGAAGAGCAAGGGCAACTTGCTGATGCCATTAAAGCTGCTCAAGAAAAAAAAGTAGATATAAAGAGTCAAGTGCGAGGCGAACGTGCCCGTTTCTTGCGGTTAGCGCTAACCAATGCGACCAATGCGGTTAATACCAGGCTGTCACATAAGAATACCGTTGAGCAACGCTTCTTGTTACTAGAAGAAGCGATTGAAGTCAGTCATAAAATACAGCGAATGGAATGTTTTGATATCAGCCACACCATGGGGGAAAGTACGGTTGCTTCTTGCGTTGTATTTAACAGAGAAGGTCCGCACAAAGCCGATTACCGTCGTTATAATATAAATGGCATTACTCCCGGGGATGACTACGCTGCAATGAAGCAAGCCATTAGTCGCCGTTTTGATAAGGTTGTTAGTGGTGGCAAGATACCTGATATTTTGTTTATTGATGGCGGAATAGGGCAGCTACGCATCGCCCAAAAGATAGTAGATGAGAAATTTGTTGCGTTAGATCACGCGCCTACATTAATTGGTGTTGCCAAAGGGGAAGGCAGAAAACCTGGCCTTGAAACATTGATCTATGGCGAAAATGAAGTGTCTTTTTCCCTGCCCGCAGATTCCGGTGCCCTACACTTGATCCAACAAATACGTGATGAGTCACACCGCTTTGCGATTACAGGGCATCGTAATAAACGGCAGAAAACCCGCAATACCTCTTCACTAGAATCTATTGAAGGAGTGGGGCCTAAAAGACGTAAGGCATTATTGCAACATTTAGGCGGTTTACAGGAAGTTAAGGGGGCGAGCGTAGCAGAATTGGGAAAAGTACCTGGTATCAGCTTAGAAATGGCACAAACAATACATGATGCATTGCGAGGGTAGTAAAATTAAGGCAAGATTAGCGCAGATTTTGAATTCTAGGTTTTATAATGCCGTTTAACATTCCTATTGCGTTAACACTTTTCAGGTTGTTACTGTTACCAGTGTTTATCGTTCTTTTTTACATGCCTGACAGTTGGGCCCTTTTCGCCGCAGCTTTTGTTTTCTGGTTAGCCGCGGTTACCGATGCGCTCGATGGATACGCTGCACGAAAACTAAAACAATCGACTCGATTTGGTGCTTTTCTTGACCCCGTAGCTGACAAAATCATGGTGACCACTGCATTAGTTCTGCTAGTGGCTCAATACGATAGTGTGTGGTTGACATTACCGGCATTATTTATGATTGGCAGGGAGATTGTTATTTCTGCTTTAAGAGAGTGGATGGCTGAAATAGGTAAACGAGGCACAGTAGCCGTCTCTTGGATCGGTAAATATAAAACAGCGGCACAGATGACTGCGATTACAGGATTAATATGGCAGCCAAACGATTTCATTACTTATAGTGCATTTGGTTTGTTTTATGTTGCTGCAGTTCTCACTTTTTGGTCAATGATGAGCTATATACTTGCCGCTTGGGGCGATTTAACCGCCGAGTAGCTCGTTTTAAAATCAATGAGATTAATTAGTGCGCAAGCAGTTGTTTATCTCTAAATATAGCGTTGACTCTTCGATATAAATCGGTAGAATGCCATTCCGTAGTCAAGGGGAAGCGAACTAAGCAAGAACTT
>NZ_PJBL01000048.1:0-5584 GCF_002836135.1 Shewanella sp. GutCb
CTCAGAAGTGGTGGGCTGTGAAGGATTCGAACCTTCGACCAATTGGTTAAAAGCCAACTGCTCTACCAACTGAGCTAACAGCCCTTTCTGGTATTGCTTTTCTGAATTCATTTGCCTTGAAGCAAATCCACCTCAGAAGTGGTGGGCTGTGAAGGATTCGAACCTTCGACCAATTGGTTAAAAGCCAACTGCTCTACCAACTGAGCTAACGGCCCTTTCTGGTATTGCTAGTATCTTTAACGCTTAATTTAGATTAACTAAATAATTCGTTTAGATACCCCCGAAAGACGGTGTCTCTCTGAGGGCGCCTATAATACCTTTTTCATTTGCTCATGCAAGCGCAAATTTATCATTTTTTATCGTTTGCATGAAAAACAGCCTAAGAGATTGTTTTTTGAATAAATCGTCATCAAAGTGCTGAAAGTTGCTGCTGTGCAATACGCGCCGCGGCACTGTTGGCATATTCCTTAACAACTTTCTGATAATAGGCTTTCGCTTTTGCTTTATCGCCAGTCTTCTCAGAAATCATTCCCAGCTTGACTAAACTCTCACCGCGCTTACCGGAATCTTTGAATTTATCAACCACGGTTGTAAACGCTTTAGCCGCGCTAACAAACTCACTCTTATTATAAAGTAGCTGACCTAACCAGTAATTAGCATTAGGAGCATAGCTAGAATTTGGATATTTTTCTATAAACTGGGCAAATGCTGGAATGGCAGCTTCGTACTTTTTCTCTTTCAGCACTAAATTTACAGCTTGCTCATAACTGGCAGTCTCGCCCAGGCTTGAACTTGCAGTCGAAGAACTATTACTACTTGCTACTATAGGTACCGCAGGCTTACTTGAGATATTAGCAATATCTTCATAAAGCTGACGTTGCCTTTGCAGCATCTGCTCAATTTGATAAGACTGTTGCTCACTTAATCCACGCAAGTCGAGGACTTCTTGTTGCAAAGTTTCTAAACGTTGCTGCATAGCAAATTCAGTTTGCTGTTTAGCTTTTACAATTCGCTCTAGACGAGCCACTCTGTCGTCTGAAGAGCCACCAGCAACATCCTCAACTGGTGCAGGTGCAGCATGAGCCGCACTCGCTAGGATGATTGCCGCTGATATCACGGCGTATTTCATAGGGTAAACCTTTTACCGAAAATTAATATACAAGTACTGCGCGACGGTTTATAGCAAAACCCTCATCAGAACGAGTTAGGTCCATTGGCTTTTCTTCGCCATAGCTAACAATACTCATTTGGCTAGGCTGTACACCCATACCTTGTAGATATTTTGCAACAGCTTTAGCACGACGTTCGCCTAGTGCAATATTATACTCAGGCGTGCCGCGCTCATCTGCATGACCTTCAATCATGACTCGAACATTTGGATGTTCAACAAGATAATCACCATGTGCTTCTAACACTTCAGCAAATTGCTGAGAAACTGAACTACGATCAAAATCAAAATAGATGATGTGTTCTTTTCTTAGTTCTTGAAACTTAAGCTGCTGCTGCTCTTGTGGTGTTAGTACTGGCGCTACACCGCCAGTTTCAACACCATTGTTAGCAGATTCACTTGTTGATGTTCCAGTAGAGCTAGTTGCATCTGTTTCAGACTCAGAAGTCGAGCTACAGGCACTGATAGCCATAATAGGAAGTACGACTAACATGGCTTTAAATAGCTTATTCAGATCCATTTTAAAATCCTTAATCTTTATAGTTATAGAAATGGTGACCAAGAAGGTGATTTCACTTCACCTTGACCGGCAGGTAATCGGGCTTTAAATCGCCCATCCATAGAAACTGCGGCCAATACTTGTTTACCTTGGTATGTTGTTCCGTAAATTACCATAGTACCGTTGGGTGCTAGGCTTGGGGATTCGTCGAGTCGTGTACTCGTCAAAACTTGCATAAATCGTGTTTCAAGATCCATTCTTGCAATATTGTATTTACCATTAGTCCGATTTACAAAAATAATGCTGCGTCCATCGGGTGCAATCGACCCCCCGAGGTTCCACTCACCTTCGAACGTTAAGCGAGAAATCTTACCTGAATCCAAAAAGACTCTGTATAGCTGAGGGCGTCCGCCACGCTCGGAAGTAAGTAGTAATGACTTACCGTCTGGAAACCAAGAAGGCTCTGTATCAATAGCGTAATGATTGGTGACTCGCTTTAGTGCACTCGTTGCAATATCAACCACATAAATATCAGGCTGACCATCTTTTGAAAGCGTTACGGCCAATTTTTTCCCATCAGGCGAGAACACAGGCGCACCATTAATACCGTTAAAGCTGGTGACTTTTTTACGCGCCTGCGTATAAATATTTTGCACGAACACTTCAGCTTTACGGTTCTCAAAACTGACATAGGCTAATTCCTGCCCATCAGGGGACCATGAAGGTGACATCAATGGCTCTGGTGAACGTAACAACATCTGCTCGTTATAGCCATCATAATCGGAGATCATCAACTGATAAGGAGATTTTTCGCCATGTTTGACAACGACATAAGCTATACGTGTCAGAAATGCACCACGAATACCCGTCAACTTCTCGTAAACCACATCACTAATACGATGTCCATACTGCCTAAACTGTTCTGCACTAATCACTGTTTCGCGACTATCAATCACCAGCTCTTTTGCAGATTGTGGACCCATATCGGATTGTAATTGTGCTTTTACCAAGTCGATTAACTCAAAACTCACCAGGTATTTATCAGCGCCATAAGGCTTGACTGATCCCATGACGACCGCTTCAGCAGGCTGTGCCATCCAGGCTTTAGCATCAAATTGCGCCAACGTACTGATATTACGTTGCGGTAGGCTTAACTCATCTGATGGGCTGAATGTGCCACTACGTGCTAAATCTGACATAACAATATCAGAGATCTGTGACGGCATAGGGCCAGTACCTTGCCAAACAAAAGGAATAACGGCTATCGGTCTTGCAGCATCAACCCCTTCGGTAATAACGATATCTAATGCCGCTTTAGCAGGCATGCTACAAATTAGCAGGCTTACCAGTAACCATTTCCCAAAAATCTTCATGTGACTCCTTTAATCAAACTCGGGTTGAACTGTTAAATTAATTTCTTTTAGCTTGTTATATACATCAGGCTCATTCGACACTGGCAAACGGCCAGCTTTGTTGATTGCCGCCTTAGTGGCTCGGCATACAACGCTATCTCCGTCCAAAATCCTACTTGCAGTAACAAAACCATCATTGGCTAAACGAATAAAGACTTTGCAGCTTTTCCCTCGCATAGATTCATCAACCACTAAATTGCGCTGAATCGTCGCTCTAATCATTGAGGTATAACGCTGAACTTCACTCGTGACCTGTTTATTCCGCGTTTGCGACAGCGCCACCTGCTCTGCAGCCAATGCATCTTGCATCATCTGTTCTTGCTGTCGCCTGGCTTGCTCTTCTGCCTTACGTTTACGCTCTGCTTCCGCTTTACGCTTACGTTCATCTTCTGCTTTTTTAGCCTTGGCTTCTTCTGCTTTACGCTTATCAGCCGCTTTTTTCGCAGCCTCTTCAGATGCCTTACGCTCTTTATCTTTTTGCTTACGATCTGCTTCAGCCTTTACCGCTTTCTCGTTTTCTTGTTTCTGCTTTAACTTGGCGGCTTTGGCTGCGTCATTAGCATTTTTTGTTTCAATCTCTTTTTGCTTACGTTGCTTCTCTAACTTTTTAATTTGTGCTTGTTCGCGCTCGCGCTCTTTTCTGGCATCACGTACACGCTTATCCGCATTATCTTGACGCGCTTTCTCTTTACGTTCAGCTTCACGCTTCTGCGCTTTTAACTTTTCAACATGCTCGGCCACTTTTCGCTGATCAATCACCACCGCCTGCACAGCGGGGGCACTGGCTTGAGGCTGGGGTTTAGGTTTTTCGGAAAAATCGATTCCTAAGGCTAGAATAACTATCACGCCAATATGAATCCCAGCTGAAATTGATACTGGAAGGGTTAAATCAGATTTAGTCGCCACTACTTATCCTCCGGCGAATCGGTCATCAAACCAACAGACGGTACGCCAGCCCCTTGCAGTGTCACCATCAACTGGATCACTTTTTCATAAGCAATGCTGCGGTCAGCTTTAACAACAACAGGACGTTCAGGCTCTAATTGAATAATAGCGCCAATTCGAGTAGCAACCTCTTCAAGTTCAAGTACCTCTTTGGTACTCGAGCTGCCCACATCCAAGTAGTACTCGCCCATAGCATCGATTGACGCAACGATTGGCGGCTTACTATCTGCCGGTAAAGATTCCGCAGCACCTTGCGGCAGATCAACCTTAACCCCCTGAGTTACAATCGGGGCTGTCACCATAAAAATAATCAATAGTACCAACATCACATCGATATAGGGCACCACGTTAATTTCAGCGACTGGACGACGGCGCTTCCTTTGGTAGCCTTGATGCATTATGCCTGTTCCTTCTCGCTGTATGCTTGGCGATGCAAAATACTGGAGAACTCTTCCATAAAGTTGGCGTAAGACATTTCAATCTTATCCACTTGAGTTGAGAAGCGGTTATACGCAATAACAGCCGGTATAGCCGCAAATAGGCCCATTGCGGTGGCAATCAATGCTTCTGCAATACCGGGCGCGACCATGGCAAGCGTGGCGTTTTCAACCGCACCGAGGGCGATAAAGGAGTTCATGATCCCCCAAACCGTACCAAACAGCCCAATATAAGGACTCGTTGAGCCTATGGTTGCTAATAGAGGTAAATGAGTTTCGAGTTTTTCCATTTCACGAGAAAGAGACACTCGCATGGCACGGTAGCTACCATCCATAATCGCTTCAGGTACTCGTCCGTTTAATTTGCTCAAACGTGAGTATTCTTTAAAACCAGTCACAAACAATGCTTCAAGACCTACGTTCCGATCCTGACGAGCAGAAAGCTCTTGATAGAGTTTATTAAGATCAACACCTGACCAAAATTTATCTTCAAACTTTAGCGCTTCGCTTTTTGTTGCCGCCAATAATTTACGACGTTGAATAATCACTGCCCATGAGGCAATGGACAAACTAAGCAAGGTCAACATAACAAATTTAACTAAAAGACTTGCTTGTAAAAATAATCCAATAAAAGAAATATCAGCTTCCACCGTTAAACTCCTGGGCAATATGTTGGGGAATGGCTCGGGGTCTCATACGCGATAATGCGACACAGGCGACTAAGATTTCAGCCTCGCAATACGTAACGCCCTGTTCATCAATTAAACGCTGTTTAAACACCAACGACGCTTTCTTAAGTTGTATGACCTCGGTTTCGACCATAAGGTTCTGTTCAAAACGCGCAGCTTTACAAAAATCCAGTGCGGCACGCTTTACAACAAAAGCTATATCATCGGCAAGTAGTGCAGTTTGACTCACACCCATCGCCCTTAACCATTCAGTTCGTGCACGCTCAAAAAACTTTAAATAATTTGCGTGATAAACAACGCCACCAGCATCAGTATCTTCGTAATAAACGGAAATAGGCCAACGAAACATATAATGATATCGCCATTTAATGAGATAAAATAAGAGGCCTACTATACCTAGCCAATATGCAATTGTGAATGGCGATATGTGATAA
>NZ_PJBL01000049.1:0-3211 GCF_002836135.1 Shewanella sp. GutCb
ATTGCCAGTGGCAATGCCATCTTCGTCGATAGTTTGGCTGTCGTTGGCTAATAGACTAGCGTCATCAACAGGCGTGACTTCAAGGGTCAGTGTTGCTGTTGAGCCTGTATTGGTGGTGTATGTAATGACAGGAACGCTGCCATTCCAGTTATCATTTGGAGTGAAGGTGTAAGAGCCATCTGCATTGATAACGAGAGAGCCGCCTTCAAGTGCTACCGTACTGCCAGCGGTAACCGTTTGGCCATCGACTTCAAAACTCACGACGGTAAGAGCGTCATCACCATCTGCATCATTATCGAGGACGTTTCCGGTAGCGATACCATCTTCAGTAATTGAATTACTATCGTTGACTAATATAGAGGGGATATTATCAACACTAAGATCGATATCTCTTGTTTCTGTAAACTGAGCCTGGTCAGCGCCAGCAGTGGTAAAACCTGACGCTGCAATGGTTTCGTTTGCACTTCTTGAGACTGAGAGGAAACCTGAACTTCCTCCATTACCTCCATTACTATTACCTGCTGCTGTATCAGGCCCCTCAGTTGGGTCTTCGCCAGATGCGATAAGGGCTTGAATTTCTGCAATCTCATCTAAAGCAGTATCACTTGAAACATTTTCTTCAGCAGGGCTAGCTGATAGGGAATTAGTCGTTTCAGTATTTGATGATATAAGGCTGCCATCGTCAAACTGAATTTCAACAAAGCTATCTTCAGGCACAGATAAGAGAGTACCTTCAGGGATCAATTCACCTACCGCCACTTGTTTTTCTGTACCATTTACGGTGGCAGTTACTGTGCCTGTAAGGTTTTGAATATGACCAGCCTGTGTTGTTATAATCGACTTCATTGTCTTGCTCCCAACTGTAAACAGTATTAACTACACTTTTTTACAGCTTAAATGTTTCAAAAAAACTACCCCTGATTAACGAATGTTATAGAAGCAATCGTTATTGGTCAATTTTTTGACGCTTTATGTTGTGTAAATTGATTGTGATTGAGTATTATTCGAAAGGGTTAGTAGTGCAAGAACAGAAAAAGGCCACTAGATATAGTGGCCTTGTTAGATAACGGATGAACCGAACTGACTAATTAAAACTTTTGACTGAATATTAAGGAATGATATTTCCTTGGTCGATTTGTTCATATGGAGGGATGAAAGTATCGTTCGGATCGACAATTAGAGCCTCATCAGCGATGAGTCCTGCAATAATTACAGATTCGTCGGAACTGCCATAAATACTCGATAGATTGATACCATCTAAGATGATAGTCACTCCGTCTCCACCTGCTATTCCGTCGGCATCAATAATGATGGTGGTATTGCCACCGGTAAAATCAAAGGAGAAGAAATCTTCTAAGTTTCCGCTTTCCTCTCCAACTAATAATCCGCTTAGGTCGAGTACATCGATTTCGTTGTTGAAGTTGTAAACGTTATCAATGCTACCATCAGCACTATCGAGTTCCCAAACGAAGAAATCTCGCTCACCATCATCAACGCCATTGAGTGCACCACCGTCCAAGGTATCACTACCTTGGCCCCCAGAGAGATAATCTCTACCTATCCCTCCTACTAAGGTGTCACTGCCTGTGCCGCCGATGAGAATATCATTGCCTTCACCACCTTCAATATCGTCATTGCCAGAGCCCCCAATGAGTTCGTCATTACCAGCAAGACCTTTTAAGATATCAATGCCTTCGCGGCCGAAAATACGATCGTCTAAATTGGCCCCTGTAAGCGAGTCAGAATTGGTACTACCAAATATCAGATTATTGATATTGTCAGTTCCCACGACCGTGATGGAATCATCAGCAATTTGATCATGGGTAAAGACAGCTTCAACAAATCGGGCTTGGAAGTTACCACCATTGTCATCGAGATAAGTTATTCTCCATATATCATTGGCCGATAATGGGTTAGCCATAAGATAATCAGCTAACGATGTTGTTGTTGGGTCACCATTGCCATCAAGTAAAAAGATTGCGCTGTAATCAATTTCGGCTTTCATTAGGCCTGAATCAGCATCGAAGCTCCAAGTAATAACCCCATCAGCATCATTCTCAGGGATCACTTCAAAGACTGCGCTACCAATTGTTAATCTAACCGATACCTCATTTTCTCTAGCGTTACCTGCATTACCACCCTGCTCTGAGACTGGTACTGGGAAAGCAAATGGCGCCTGTTGAAAATCAGTAAATAGCTGCAATGAACCACTTGCTGGATCTGAGTTCATCGCGTTGGCAAATAGCTCACTAATAACTAAGTCAGCATCTTGATCATTACCAGAGGTAAGTGGACTTGAACCATTACCAATTTGTACTGTTTGATCTGCCAAGCTGTTTGTAGGTACGGAGTGGATGATGAATTCAGCATCAATAGAGTCACTACCTGAGTTCACTGTAAAAGTGAGTGACAAGTCAATTTGATAATCTACTTCTCCGTTATCTCCAGGAACGTAGATTAATGTTTCTAATTCAGCTGCACTAAGCTCTGGCGGGTTATCAAAATCAATTAAAGTGAGGGTGTTTTGACCATCGATCATATAGTAAACACTACCTAACTCAACGCTCGGGTCTAAGTTTGGTGTAAGTAGCACTAACGCTAAGTTAGTAATTGTTATTGTATCGTTTATATCTATATCAGTAGGTTTAGTCACAAGTAGTGGATAACCGCTTAGATAAGGGTCAGTAATCTCACTGACAGCGGCGGGAACCCAGATCTCTTTAGCAAACTCTCCTTCAATAGCATCATTTACGCCATTGATCGTAATGGTGACTATTTCAGTGTCATATGCACCATTTAAATCGGTAGCCGTTACATTAAAACTGAGTGTAATGGATTCAGTAATCCCTAAAAACTGAATCAATTCATTTGAAATACTAAAGTCCCAACTATCTTGGTCGGTGCTGAAACCTGCAATCAACTGATTGATCTGGTCTTGGGTTAATACGTCACTGAGAACACCGCCACTCCATTGAATATCATTATTGTAAAGAGAAGTCACACTCGCAGTATCGCCAGTATCAACGTCAGTGAAACTTAATATTCCTGTATCACTGATTAGTTGATTGACGACGTTTAGATCTTCGGTGACTTCACCAGAGGTATCTATAGTGAGTACCGGAATATCGTTGGTGCCGGTGACAGTCACGGTGACAATTTGAGTGCTGAATGCACCAAACTCATCGGTGACGGTGACCAAGAAGGTCTCGTC
>NZ_PJBL01000050.1:0-3037 GCF_002836135.1 Shewanella sp. GutCb
AAGCTTACCCGCTTGAAACAACGAGTATTTCTCATAGAGACTTATTTGGGTTGTATGGTTAAGTGACTAAGCGTATATGGTGGATGCCTTGGCAGTCAGAGGCGATGAAGGACGTAGTAACTTGCGATAAGCGTTGGCGAGCTAGTAACAAGCATTTGAGCTAACGATTTCCGAATGGGGAAACCCACATGCATAAGCATGTATCATTAACTGAATTCATAGGTTAATGAGGCAAACCCGGGGAACTGAAACATCTAAGTACCCGGAGGAAAAGAAATCAACCGAGATTCCCCTAGTAGCGGCGAGCGAACGGGGATTAGCCCTTAAGCGTAGAGGGTGTTAGTGGAATGTGTTGGAAAGCACAGCGGCACAGGGTGATAGCCCCGTACATGAAAACTAACTTTACGTGAAAACGAGTAGGACGGGACACGTGACATCTTGTCTGAACATGGGGGGACCATCCTCCAAGGCTAAATACTCCTGACTGACCGATAGTGAACCAGTACCGTGAGGGAAAGGCGAAAAGAACCCCTGTGAGGGGAGTGAAATAGAACCTGAAACCGTATACGTACAAGCAGTGGGAGCGGTTCTTGAGACCGTGACTGCGTACCTTTTGTATAATGGGTCAGCGACTTACATTTTGTAGCGAGGTTAAGCGAATAGCGGAGCCGTAGGGAAACCGAGTGTTAACTGCGCGTTTAGTTGCAAGGTGTAGACCCGAAACCCGGTGATCTAGCCATGGGCAGGTTGAAGGTTGAGTAACATCAACTGGAGGACCGAACCGACTTATGTTGAAAAATGAGCGGATGACTTGTGGCTGGGGGTGAAAGGCCAATCAAACCGGGAGATATCTGGTTCTCCTCGAAAGCTATTTAGGTAGCGCCTCGAGCGAATACCATTGGGGGTAGAGCACTGTTAAGGCTAGGGGGTCATCCCGACTTACCAACCCTTTGCAAACTCCGAATACCAATGAGTACTACTCGGGAGACACACGGCGGGTGCTAACGTCCGTCGTGAAAAGGGAAACAACCCAGACCATCAGCTAAGGTCCCAAAGTTATTGCTAAGTGGGAAACGATGTGGGAAGGCTTAGACAGCTAGGATGTTGGCTTAGAAGCAGCCATCATTTAAAGAAAGCGTAATAGCTCACTAGTCGAGTCGGCCTGCGCGGAAGATTTAACGGGGCTAAGCAATACACCGAAGCTATGGGTACTAGTGTTTACACTAGTGCGGTAGAGGAGCGTTCTGTAAGCCGTTGAAGGTGAAGGGGTAACCCACGCTGGAGGTATCAGAAGTGCGAATGCTGACATGAGTAACGATAAAGGGAGTGAAAAACTCCCTCGCCGAAAGACCAAGGGTTCCTGTCCAATGTTAATCAGGGCAGGGTGAGTCGACTCCTAAGGCGAGGCCGAAAGGCGTAGTCGATGGGAAACAGGTTAATATTCCTGTACTTCTGCTAACTGCGATGGAGAGACGGAGAAGGCTAGGCTAGCGCGGCGTTGGTTGTCCGCGTTTAAGGTTGTAGGTTGTATTCTTAGGCAAATCCGGGAATACGCATTTAATTGCAAGACTGAGGACTGATGACGAGTCACTAAGGTGATGAAGTAGTTGATGCCATGCTTCCAGGAAAATCTTCTAAGCTTCAGGTTAGTAGGAATCGTACCCCAAACCGACACAGGTGGTTGGGTAGAGAATACCAAGGCGCTTGAGAGAACTCGGCTGAAGGAACTAGGCAAAATGGTACCGTAACTTCGGGAGAAGGTACGCTGCCGACGGTGATAGGACTTGCTCCTTAAGCTGTTGGCAGTCGCAGATACCAGGTGGCTGCAACTGTTTATCAAAAACACAGTACTGTGCAAACTCGCAAGAGGAAGTATACGGTATGACGCCTGCCCGGTGCCGGAAGGTTAATTGATTGGGTTATCTTCGGAGAAGCTCATGATCGAAGCCCCGGTAAACGGCGGCCGTAACTATAACGGTCCTAAGGTAGCGAAATTCCTTGTCGGGTAAGTTCCGACCTGCACGAATGGCGTAATGATGGCCACGCTGTCTCCAGCCGAGACTCAGTGAAGTTGAAATTGCGGTGAAGATGCCGTATACCCGCGGCTAGACGGAAAGACCCCGTGCACCTTTACTATAGCTTGGCACTGAACATTGAACCTACATGTGTAGGATAGGTGGGAGACTTTGAAGCATTGTCGCTAGATGATGTGGAGTCAACCTTGAAATACCACCCTTGTAGTTTTGATGTTCTAACCGCGGCCCCTGAATCGGGGTTCGGGACAGTGCCTGGTGGGTAGTTTGACTGGGGCGGTCTCCTCCCAAAGAGTAACGGAGGAGCACGAAGGTTGGCTAAGTACGGTCGGACATCGTACGGTTAGTGCAATGGCATAAGCCAGCTTAACTGCGAGACATACACGTCGAGCAGGTACGAAAGTAGGTCATAGTGATCCGGTGGTTCTGTATGGAAGGGCCATCGCTCAACGGATAAAAGGTACGCCGGGGATAACAGGCTGATACCGCCCAAGAGTTCATATCGACGGCGGTGTTTGGCACCTCGATGTCGGCTCATCACATCCTGGGGCTGAAGTCGGTCCCAAGGGTATGGCTGTTCGCCATTTAAAGTGGTACGCGAGCTGGGTTCAGAACGTCGTGAGACAGTTCGGTCCCTATCTGCCGTGGGCGTTGGATGATTGAAGGAAGCTGCTCCTAGTACGAGAGGACCGGAGTGGACGAACCGCTGGTGTTCGGGTTGTTATGCCAATAGCATTGCCCGGTAGCTACGTTCGGAATCGATAACCGCTGAAAGCATCTAAGCGGGAAGCGAGTCCTAAGATGAGTCATCCCTAGGAATTTAATTCCTCTAAAGAGCCGTTCGAGACTAGGACGTTGATAGGCAAGGTGTGTAAGCGTTGTGAGGCGTTGAGCTAACTTGTACTAATGACTCGTGAGGCTTAACCATACAACCCTGATGGGTTTTGTATGAGACTGATGTTTTTACAAAACACCAGAGTTAGAATAAGCACTTAATGTGGTGT
>NZ_PJBL01000051.1:0-3019 GCF_002836135.1 Shewanella sp. GutCb
CGTTTCTGCGACAATGGCCTGGCCTGACGTCAACACCCCTTTGCGTTGTGCCATCGCTTTTTGCAGTTCCGCTTGAGCCTCACTGATGGCAGCGGCTCTCGCCACACCATCGGCGTGCGCTTTACTCAGTGAAGCCGCAGCGCCGCTCACCGCTGCCGCGCTGGCACGGCCCATCGCAATCACTAACGCACTGCCAAGTACATCGATAAGCAATTCAGCATTATCCGTTGACCACATTAAGCCTTCGGTGAGGGTGGATAAAACAGGGGTTAAACTGGAATTAATCGGAGTTTCAAAGGCGACAATGAGCTGCTGATAGGCATTTTTCATATCACGAGTCTGTGCACTGATGTTAGCGGCAGTGGCAGCTGATGCGCCATCATACTCTTGCAAGGCTTTAATTAAGTTATTGCGTAGAAACTCAGAGGTGACTTCACCCGCCAACACCATTCGCCTAAAGCCACCCGCACTGAGGCCAGCCGCTCTGTCCATCTTATTAAGCAGCCCTGGCATCGGCTCAACCAGCTGATTCAATTCTTCGGCGCGAACGATGGGCGAAGCTAAGGCTTGTGACAACCCATACATGGATTGACCTAACTGGTTAGAGCTCGCGCCTAGTGCTGACTGCGCGTTACTCATGCCTTCAAGCAACGCTCTAGACTGGGATTGAGTCACCAAGCCAGAATCAACAAGGTTAAGCAGCGCCGCATAGTTATCAGCCAGTGGAATAAGCTCTTTGTGATGCTCTCTTGTTATCCGCATCAAGTATTCTTCATTGGCAGCGTAGGCGGCAGTCGAGCCAGACAAGCTCTGCAGACGGGTGCGGATATCTTGAAAGGCTGCTAAGTCCTGGGTGATTTTTTTGCCCAAGTTAATGGCCGACAATCCAGCGAATGCACCTGCAGCATAACTGCCCATGCGTTGCAGTGATTTACCAGCGACATCGCCTTGGCGCTGCACCTTCGATAAACCTTGGGCCGCCTTATTGCCAGATATCTGAGTGTGATTCAAGCGGGTATTTAAGTCAGAGACCACAGACGTGGCACCTTTAACGGTACCGATCAATTGTTTGCCGTCTGCGGTTAAGGTCAACGCTAGTTTAAGATCGCCCATGTTTACCCTGCTCTGTCATTAAAAATCGTGGTCACCGTGTGCGCAATGAGCCTGAGTTTTTGATAATCTTGCTTGCTATACTCTGTGCCGCTCAATTCACTGTCCGCCTTCACAGCCAATACATCTAAGCCGTTGCACACCGCAATACCAGGGCCATAGCTATAACGCATCAAATCTTGTACTTGCAGCCACCAAACCACAGCGATTTGATGTTCATCCCAAAACTCAATCTGTTGCTCAGAGGGCGTGCTGGCCTTAATTCCCAGTAAGGCCATCTCTTCATCAATTTCACGCTGCTCAGCTTGTGATACAGGCGTACGAACGTAGAGTTCCCGCACCCCTTCTATCAGTTTTTTCTTGCAGCCTCACCAGAATTTGCCGCGCGATAGGCATGTAACAGCGCATCAGTAAAAGGGGCATGCTGATAAAGGGCCGCACGGTTATCGGGGGTGTCCGCTAATGGCTGCTTATCGATCCCGGCAATGCCATCAAAACCCGCTAAGATGGCATCAAAGAGCTGGTGATCACCTTCACTAAGTTCGGTCATATAGTCATCGACAGGTAGCAGGTTAAGATCGAGGCTTATTTCTACCTCCTCGACCTTGCCGCCATCCATCGACATTTTGATGATGGCAGGCCAGTTTTTAACAAGACGCTTAGGGGTAAATGTGAACATATCTATTCCTTAGTTTTTGACTACAACTATTAGGTGAAAAGCGGTTATAACTTAGCTCTATGAGGGCCTATTTATTGATAAGCAGATCAACATTACTCAGAGGACGAATGGGGAGCTCATAGGTAAGCGTGCCATCTTGGTCACCATACTCCGCGCGCCCTAGCTGCAGCTGCGCGGTTTTCCACTGCACGAGATTAGTGGCGACACCATGTGATAATTCAAAAGTCATCACCTGAGTATTGGCCGCAAAAGGATCGAAACTGATCAGAGATGCCGCTTCAAATACCAGCTTACCGCTAGGCGCATAATCAGTGATCAACACCTCTTCATGACCCACATACTCTTGATGTATAACATCATTAGCTTGGTCATATTCGAAGCTGATCAACTTGATGGCGTTGCCCCCTAATGTACAGGAGGAGTTAGCCGCCCCGACCTTGAGCGGTGTTTGCCAAGCACTAAAATCAGTGGCGGGAAGTACTGCCGATATAACGGGTACAAACAGGCCAGTAAAAGTGAACATGATCTTAGGAAACTCTTTGGCTTTGGCTTCTAGTTTAAAGCTGCCTCGCGCCCCGACTAATGCGTGCAGCGTGCCATCCATATAGAAATAGAAGGTAATAGAGTCAGTCCCATCTTCGTCAATGGCTTGTTCAACACTGTCCGCTTTTACGGTGGTTTTGCGCAAACACGCCGCTAATAGCGTGCGATAAGATGCTGGCGTGATAGCAGTACCAGAACCAGCCCAATCAACACCAAATTCTAATGACACATAGGTTTCAGTCTCAATTTCAGCACTATTACCTAGATTGCCATCATCATATTCAAGGGCGGTATTTTCACCGGCTAACGGCGTGATTTTCACCTCACGCCCTAATACCGCCACACTGGTTTCAGCGGCCCCAATGGCATCGATGCCGTAGGTCACCTCTTTGGCAAAGACCAGGGCTTTTTTAGCAAATTTACGAGCCATGTTATTCTCCTGCGTTAATTAGCATCTTCTGTGTATTCGGTAATGAATCGGTCAAGCCAAGCAACATAGTGGCTGCCAATCTTCAATAAACTGCCACCCGCTAATGCCAATGGCTCAGCCTCTGATATGGGTTGCCAGCCAAATAAGCGTTGCCTTACAAGTTTACGGATCGGCAGTAAACTGGGATTTTTATCATTAATGCTCGCCATCACCACTACCACCCCGAGTTCCAATTGCACCGTCTGCAAATATGGGCC
>NZ_PJBL01000052.1:0-2989 GCF_002836135.1 Shewanella sp. GutCb
GTGGTAAATTCGGAAATCTTTAAATGAAAACCACGGAGTACTATTAGAGTACTTTATTTGCTCAAACTGAATACTGTCTTGGTAAGTAAGCTGGAATATACGCCGTTGATCATCTTCTGTAGCTTCAGCACCAAACACAATACCTTGCAAAGCATTTTCAAATTTTAAAAATTGATTATCAGGCGAGTCGATAAGCATCATATACCTGTACTCATCTTCGTCTTGCCAATCCATTGATTTTTCAAATATTAGTTCGTTGTTATATGTATAAATATGAGATCTTACGTATTCAGCAACCCCCATTTTCTTGATTAAAGGATAATGTAAAGTAAATGGGCTTCTGGTAATGTCACCTTTAAGCATTCTATTAACGTATTTAATATCTGACGCATACCCTTCGCTAATGTCTCCAAATTGTTCAACCCAAAGCTTCTCTATTCGTTGCTTATTAAACACCAAGCAAACACCTTTGTGATTATCTCCATATTGAGCCCACATTCTAGGTTTAGCAAAGCCTCTTAAATATATATCATTAAAGAAATCATCACCTAACCCTTTCTTATCCTTGCTAAAACAGAGCACTTTGCATTTAAGTTTAATTTCTTCTGATATCGTATCCCAAAGCTCCATTGACTCTTCATGTGTAGGGGAACTTCCTTTTTCAACATGAAAATCAAACTTCCAGTTCTTAAATTCTTTAGGGTCATTTGTTCCCCTCAAAGAGTTAAACATAAGTGTTTTGTCTTTAAGAATAAAATCAACAAGTTTATCTGCACTTGTGTAGTGATATAAGTACTTATCATCTTCATTTAAATGCTGAAACATAAACTAACCTCTCGGATAACACTGACACATAACGCTTAAATAACGGGCGCCGTAGGCGTCCGGTGGATTTTCTTGTTAGCACTCTTCTGGGGATTTCTCCCAGTACGGTGAATTTGTATCCATTATCGTCCGAGATAATTTTGCACTACTGTGATCACGCACTATTTGGTAAAAGTGCGTCATTTTTTCATGATACTTGAGCAAGTGACTTACGGCGCTTTTAGTTTCAACTGAAGTCTTAAGACCAAATGTGATACTTGTTATAGCATCAATATTTAGGCTAAAAATCTTACCACCATTTTCAGGTAACAAGTAACGCCACTCTTCCTCGTACTTCCAATTTTTGGATTTGATGCAAAGAGTTTCAAAGAACAACGATAATGCAGCATCATTTGAGTGCCACATACCGCATGCGGCGTACAATAAGTATGCGTTTCTGGTAATTTCATTCTCTTCTTTATAGTCGACTTCGTGCAACCAATCACTGACCATTGAAGATGACTTTGGAAATAGCTTTTCAGGGCAATAACCAATGCAAATACCCGAGTGGTTATCAGCGTAGTGCGACCACATCAAAGTATTAGCTGGATTTGATGATAATGAGAGTATTCCAACTGTTTCTGCTTTGTTATTCCAGTAATCAGCCACAAAAGCAGCTTTTTGTTTTAGGTGAGAGTTTGGCCTATCTTCCTCAAATAAATCATCAAAACTATCGTAATCAATATGCTTTCCAGTTTTGTTTTTATACCAAACCTGAAACCTACCAAAGCTTTCAATAAACTCGGCTTTACTCACACCATTTACTTGAATTTTAAGCTGAGAGTCAAACGGGTCATTAAGCTGAATAGGTTTTGGGACCCAAAGAGCTTTGCTGAGGAGGCTTAGGATTGTGTATTTTTCAAAGTCTCGATATTTGAATAACTCTTTAGGTATCATTGTGCCTCGATATTTACTCTGAGTGCTAACGCCGCAAACAACTGCGTAGCAAGCTGGCGCGTCTTTTTGCGCAGCACAAAGCGTGACAGTTTGCGGAGTCAGATTGCTTTGCCTTGTTAAGTGCAACTAAATTTTTCATGGGAAATATGCTAACACTTGCGTGGCGAAAAGACCAAAGATAGACGCCAGAACTGCCCTATGGATAGTGTTAGATGAGCAACGATGAATGGCGAAATGGTTGGCTAGGGGAAATGACAAACGATGAGAATACGAAACTATGGAAGATGCACAAATTAAGAAGCCAAAACTTGATGTAAAAGCAGAAGCTTTAAAGAAGGCTTTGTACGAAAAATGCGCAGATTAATTAAAGGACTGAATTTAAATAAGAGCATTTGATATATCAGGGCTGACCGCCCTATCGAAATACACTAACAAATGCCTGATGCAGCCACTTAACATTTTAATATACGGCTTGCGCGTTTTGCCAAACCATTCTGGGAAAGCGTGCACTGAATGTAACCTTGAAAACCCTTTTAAAGCAACCAATTACTAATAAAAGTGAATAATTGTATCCAATACTCTTTCTGACAAAAGTTAGTTGCACACTTTGCTTTCCGGTTATCTCAACATTTCAAGAACGCACACTTACATCTTACTGAAATTACGCCTCTTTTTCTTTTCACTCAATAGCAAACCGTGAACTTACTTGACAAAATTTAGAGATTAACCGCAAAAAACCGATACTACTGTATAAAAGTACAATAATTGGTTAACTAAAAGGTTCTCGCTAGACGGAACCCATACCTTTCCGACTGATGAGAAAAAGTATTACAAAGAGGTCAGTGCTGCATAGGACAAATTACTGGAGATAACACACTTTGGGGCAAAAGTGGCTTAGAGTGATCACTTTAATCTGAATCAACAGGGGGATTAAACTCGATTTAATGATGATTTAATTCCATCTTGATACCTAAGCCTATTTTTAAATTTGAACGCTAATAGGGCTTGTGACAAGCAAGAAGTTCACTCTATGTATCATTTCAAAAACTCCTCTCATACGCAGCTAGATTGTTTTGCCAGGAAATATTTTAGATGAGATAGCTCTCATTTGCCAAACCTCGCGACGCGCTACAGTTGTTTAAGTATTTGAAAGAGGTTTTTAATATTAGAAAGGAAGAGTTTTCGCAGTTTTCTCACGCATCAACAATAGTTTTCGCGCGCGGCATCA
>NZ_PJBL01000053.1:0-2383 GCF_002836135.1 Shewanella sp. GutCb
AGTTTCATTCAATATTCGAGGATACATGAAAAATAAAACAAACTACTTATTCTATGCTGTTGTTGATTGGCTGTTTAAAAAAAGCCCGGTCACGTACTTTGTAGGGTGTGTTATTGGTGTTGCAGGAATGCTTGCTTCAGGAGGTTTATCGTTAGATGTAGCATCAGGCTCGTTAAAACTAGCTTATACAAATGAGTTGACGGCTTTATCTGGGCTCGTTGTAATAATTTGTACGATGGTTTCTTATGGTGCTGTCAGAATGCAAATGAAAGAACGGTACCAAAAGATTGTAAATGAGCATGAGAAAGAACAATTAGAGCTGAGAGGTAAATTAGAAAAAGAGATGCTCGACATTATTTCTGAGAAAAAACAGGAACTGGAAAAAGTTAAAGCAGACTTAGAACTGGAAAAAGTCAAGTCAGCTAACAGACACAAAAATATAGGAGATGCATCAAAGCAACTTCTTGATGATATCGTGTGTCTAGAAAGAGTGTTTGCAGGACTATGCGGGAGCGGACGATTGCTCACCAAAGATATCAATGGTGTTAGGCTTGATGAATATATAGCCGATGCAATTATGAATCAGCACACGTATAAACATGTATACAACGCTGATCCCAATCTTCAAGAATCATGGAGTAGCATGCTAGTGAAGCTAGATGCCTCTCAAAGAGCAATAACGCGAGCTATGAATGGTGAAAGTCTAGACGTAACACCTGTTGCTATCGCTGCGATGTCTATTTCTGAGTTCCTAGGTAAAGTATCCGACAGTGGTCATTTGGTGCTTACTGAAACTTAACAAAGCGTTTAAGAGAGATTCCCAACGCATAGCATTTTTCATTCCATCGTTGGGTTTTGTGTTTAAGGTTGTATGGTCAGGTTTCGTGGTGGCGTTGCTCACTACTTAACGCGGCGTTATGTTTCTAAGGATGGAATAGTTTGAGTGAATTTATTACCGCAATTTGGCCATTACTCTGTCTTTCGATGCTTCCTTTATCAGTCTGGTATTTGGTGGAAGCAAAAATTGTTTTGAATATCATTAAGTCCAATCACCCACAGGTTTGGCTTGAACTGGGAAAGCTTCAACTTATCAAAAACAACACTATCAGCAATTCTTTTAAGTTCATGGTATTTATACTAAAAGCCGACTATAGGTCGCTTAATGATGATACCTTATCAAGGAAGGGTAACTTACTAAGAGTTTTGTTAATTGGCGGACATTTGGTAGTTTTGTTTGCATTTATTGCACCGATAGTTATCGGCCGACTGTAAACATAACAAGCTGCTAAATTCAGATTCACCAAGGCTGTCATGACATTTGCTGAGCAAATCGCCCGCCAGCACGTGGTTCACTTATTAGCAGGGCGTTATATGCTTTTCATTGAGTAAGTATCTTTAAAAGGAATTCAATTATCAAAGCAGTATTTTTTAGTTTAGCCGTACTCGTAACGGTTTCAGGGTGCTCTACAAAAACGATTGGCCCAACGCCTGCGGGAGAAAATACTTTCGTGGTTTCAAGGCAAGAAGGCGCTTTCCCTTCTGGCAATGAACCATTACTTGCGGAAGCATTGGGTGAAGCAAACAGGTTTTGTAGTAGTTTAAGTAAGGTGGTTAAACTGTTAAATACCCATGAAAATTCAGGCCCATTTATTTTAGGCAATTACCCTAAAGCAACTGTAACCTTTTCGTGTGTTAAAAAGTCAACTGATAGCTAAGTTACCAGCATATAACAAGTCAAATCACTGGACGTATAACGGCTGTCGCGGTTTTTTGCTAAAAACCAAAAGGCGCAAAAACAGCGCCAACCTACGCGCCAGTGTTTGAGGCGTTATGAGGTACGAGGAGATTATCTTGCCTGAGTTTGTATCAACATTAGAAACAAGCGATTATATCGCTATGGCATCAGCCTTTATTGCTCTCTTAGTTTTTGCCTTAACATTGTGGCAAGGCTTTCAAGTGCGGAAACATAATCAGTTATCGGTTAAACCAGTTTTGGATTTTTGCTGGGTAAATAATTATGAAAATGGAATTTTATGTCAATTGGTAAACCTAGGTGTTGGACCGTCATTTTTAAATAAAATAAGCTTCTTTGTTGATGATATAGAATTCCATATTAATGAAAAGAATGACTATAAATCACTATTTCAAGAGCTCGATCTAAATGAACAACTTGGTCAAGTCGGTGTCCAGCATGTCCAGAAGGGATCTACGGTATCAATTGGTCAATCTTTGGATTTGCTTAATTTTTGTGACTCATCCGTATTAAAAAATGACTATGAACAAATTGCAGCTAAATTGAGGCGGCTAAGTGTTCAAGTAGAATACAAATGTATTTATGGTATTTGCTTTAAGTCATCAAAGTCGGGGTTACTATAAAACCTCA
>NZ_PJBL01000054.1:0-2375 GCF_002836135.1 Shewanella sp. GutCb
TAACGAATAAGGATAGGCCGCGCGTAGCCGCGTCCTTATCCCGATTGTTGAACAAGCCCGAGTGATACCTTTATAGTGTAAATATCAGCGTAAGATCTTACGCTTTTTTGGTGTGTGGTGAGCAATAGAGTTTTCGTTAGCCATAGCGATCCCTTAGCATCGCCAGCTAATTTATTTACGTCAAAATATCAATGCCTTAATACCTCCTTATTCTTATTTTTCTCTGTATGTTAAATCTAGATTTTGTAGTCCTTCCGCTTAAACAGTGGCGTTAGGCTCCCTTGTTTTCTGCATGATAAAACTTGTCAGTCGTGCATGCTTTTTCCCATGTACCCCCATAAATTTCATCGGCTGCTGGCAGCAGGGGCAAGACCGTATCGCAACCACTTTTTTCACCTCAGCGATTATTGGAAGCACCGCGCCAGCAACCGCGAGCATGAGCTGTATTTGCAGTCTTAGTTTTCGGCAACTTCCTTGCAGTAATCCATAGTCTCTCACTCGACGTAATCCCTTCGGTAGCACATGCTGGAGCACTAACCATAGGAACTCCACCGTAGGTAAAGTGCGTATTTCAGTGGCTTTGGGTTGGCTATTTTGATACTCGAAACTGACGTGGCCATCGACGTCACTGATGATGCTTTTGTCAGGCAAAACGCCGCGATAGAGGTATCTCGACAGGTACTTTAGCGCAGGTAGCCCTTTACCCACATGCTGGCAGTCGACAACCCACTGTTTCGGGATGGCTGCTGGCAGCTTGATGTTGAGCTTGTCTGTCAATTGCTCAAGCAAGCGTGCTCGCCATACTTTGGCAAGATTAAAGGCATTAAACAGGTACTTGCCTTTGCTCTTGTGCCACTGTTGTTTGGCTTTGTTGAAACTCCCCGCGGGAATGATGAAGTGAATATGAGGATGGTAGTCGCGTCGCCGATTATGGGTATGTAGCACGCCCGTAAAACCGATGTCACCACCGAGTTGTTTTGCGTTTTTAGCAAATTCCTTGAGCACGCTTGCAGCGACAGTGAACATGGCTTGATAGACAAGTTCAGGCTGATGTTTGGCGGTGGCTCTAAGCTCATAAGGCAGAGTGAAAGTGACCATGTAATACTCCACGGGCAACAGTTTAGCCTGCTGTTTAGCAAGCCAACCTTCCGTGGTGTTGTGCTGACATTGCGGGCAACTGCGATGACCACAAGACAACGGAAAGTCAGCATGATGAGGGCAACTCTGGCACGCCCACTGACTCGTTCTCTCAGTATTGGTGCGACAACTGAGCATGGCGAAAATAGCTTGCCGCATCGAGGTTGTGATTTGTTGATCAAAAGCTTGATTAAAGGTATCAAGATGGTCGCGTAAAATATCGATGAACTTCATACGTCACACTCCCACTTCAAGATTAAATCATCAGCAAGCTTGTTAATTGCCTCAGCGGTATTTTTACGGGTGATGTGGGTCAGTTTGGTGTAACGAGCGGTGGTGTTGAGGCTGTTATGACCGAGCAGGCTTTGCACTGAGCGCAGGTCTAATCCTTGCTCTAGCAGATGGGTTGCGTAGCTATGTCGCAGATTATGCGGACTGATGGATTTATGAATATTGCACTCAGCAATGACTCGTTTTAAGGCTTTCTGAATGCCGCCTTTATCTATCATCGAATCCAGTTTACCGTCTTTACCAGGAAACATCAGGCGTGGATGACGATGGGTTTGCCAGTAATATCGCAGCGCTAATAAAGTGCGTTGTGGTAGAGGAACCAATCTATCCTTACCGCCTTTAGCATTGCGAATATGTACCTGCATCATCTGTGAATCCATATCACCTACTTGCAAAGAGATCCCTTCGCCGAGCCTAAGCCCCATGCTGTAGAGCACTAGAAAGAACACTTGATAACGCAGTTGTCGAGTGAGGCTAATCACGATAGCAACTTCAGTTGGGGTTAGGATATCGGGCAGTCGGTTGACCTGTGGAGGCTTAACGATGTTGAGCCACTGCCACTGTTGGTTAAGCACATGGCGATAGAAAAACTGCAAACCGTTACGGTCAAGCTTAACGGTGCTCCACGAGTGTGATGCTATCAGTTGAGCAAAGTAACGTTTTAAATCATCGGTGGTAAGGTTGTCGGGACAACGGTCAAAGAAGGCGGCAATACGCCGTACTGCACGGCTATATGCATCGATGGTGGCGGGTCGCTTGCCTTGTAGGGTTAAGTTGGTAAGATGTTGTTCATAAAGAGAATCAAAGCGTTGCTGTTCGAATGTGTCCATGATAATACTCCTAGTAGTAAAGACCTAACAAGGTCTGTACTAGTAAGTATTTAGGATGGTAGATAGAGATGGATTTTATCTTTTCTGCCGCAGAGCGGCTTCGTTCAACAAGGCAAT
>NZ_PJBL01000055.1:0-1794 GCF_002836135.1 Shewanella sp. GutCb
TTGTGTACGCCCAGCATGGGCATGAACTAATGAGGTGAAAGTCCTCTGTAGGAAGATCACCGTTCAATAACATGCTGTTATTAAACGTTAACTACTAGCGAATGGCAAGGGCTTATCCGCGAGGATTGGTCTGGAGGAAGCCGCTAGCAAATTTGCGAGCTGATGAACAAGAACATCATATGAGGCGTAGGCTAAAGGTGAGTTGGCACAAGACGACGAAACCACGTGATCTAATGGCCACCGTAAATGATGCAGCAGTGCAAAGAAAGTTCATGTTCTTATCTGGGGAGATCTGCTTAACACGCGATCGGTCACTAACCAGTCAGGCTCTGGTTTATAAGTGCCTTGGCTTTTCTGCGTCATCGACTGAAAAGAGCGAACCAGATGAAAACCGATAGCGCATGACGGGGTAACTCGGCGTGTGATTAAGCAGAAGTCAGCAGACGGCATAGTAGCCCAACGCCCATCGTAATGGATGGGATATGGTGAAGGCCTGAACATTTAGAAGAAGGAGGAGTCTTGTCACACTTGTCGATACCCACTACGTCGCCAGACGATTACTATCAGCAGCGTATTGACCTGCAACCGGCCTTCAACAGCGATCTATTCCAGCAACTACTCGAACCTGAGAATTTACACCGAGCGTGGCGGCAAGTTAAAGCCAATAAAGGTGCGGCAGGTATCGATGGTATGACCATCGATGCTTTCCCGCTCTGGATGCAACAAGGCGGCTGGCAACGGTGTAAAGCTCAACTTGAGCAAGGTGAATATCAACCTTCGGCGGTCAGGCGCGTTGAGATCGACAAACCCGATGGCGGTAAACGTAAATTGGGGATCCCTAACGTCATTGACCGTGTCATACAGCAAGCGATTGCACAGATACTCACGCCATTGTTTGATCCATTTTTCTCGACCAATAGTTTTGGTTTTAGGCCGAATAGGAATGCCAAACAAGCGGTACTGCAAGTTAAGGATATAATCAAACAGAAGCGAAAATTTGCCGTCGATGTTGATCTGTCTAAGTTCTTTGACCGAGTTAATCATGATCTCTTGATGACTCAACTTAGGAGCAAAGTGCAGGATAAGCGTCTGTTGGCGCTTATTGGTAAATACCTACGTGCAGGTGTGATGGTCAACGACCAATTTGAAGCAAGTTTAGAAGGCGTACCCCAAGGCGGCCCACTCTCGCCATTACTATCAAATATTATGTTGGATAGTCTGGATAAAGAGCTGGAAAGCCGAGGGCATAAATTCGCCCGCTACGCGGACGACTTCATCATTTTGGTAAGGTCTATTCGCGCGGGAGAGCGGGTACTCAAGAGCATTACTCAATACCTTGCCACTAAGCTAAAACTGGTTGTTAATGAACAGAAAAGCCAAGTGGTTAAGGTAGGACAAAGCAAGTTCCTCGGGTTTACATTTAACCGAGGAAAGATCCAGTGGCATGCTAAAACGTTGCACATTTTCAAGCAAAAGATGAGACGGCTGACGAACCGAAATTGGGGCGTTAGTATGGGATATCAATTGTTTAAAGTGCGGCAGTACATGCAAGGCTGGATCAACTACTTTGGCATAGCCAATGCTTACCAAGGATGTGTCGATTTAGACCATTGGATCCGTCGTCGCGTACGTATGTGCTACTGGCGTCAGTGGCGAAAACCTCGGACGAAGGTGCAGAATTTACTTAAACGTGGCGTCAGGATCCAAGCAGCCGTTGCTTGTGGGATCACAAGTAAAGGCCCTTGGCGTAGCTCTAAAACACCAGGAATACAGCAAGCGCTGAGTAATGACTAC
>NZ_PJBL01000057.1:0-1309 GCF_002836135.1 Shewanella sp. GutCb
AAGTCGTTTATCTAAATGCAGTGAAAAATTCACATAAGACAAATAGATTGCGCACGATTTTGCTGATATGGCTCAGTCGGTAGAGCGCATCCTTGGTAAGGATGAGGTCCCCAGTTCGATTCTGGGTATCAGCACCATTTTTTGAAAGAATTTGTCTGGAAACCATAGAGCTGTGGCACCACCTGATCCCATTCCGAACTCAGAAGTGAAACACAGTATCGCCGATGGTAGTGTGGGGTTTCCCCATGTGAGAGTAGGTCATTTCCAGGCGCCTATTACTTCTCGTATAGAGAGTTGAAAGCCCGCTATTATATAGCGGGCTTTTTTACGTCTGCAATTTATGGTTTAGAGTTAACTCATTCACGGGACGACAGAATTTAGGGGGAAAATATCAGGCGTGATAGTGATATGGCCATTATGCCGAAATGCGAGAGGGTGATATTTGCTGCTCGTGGCGGGATCTTGCTTCGTTCTGCCTCCTATATTCATACTTTCCGCAATATCCATGGACGTTGTCGGTCCTTTCTTAGCGTCCAATGCATCTCTTATAGATAGTTGAAAGCCACTATCGCTCATTTAGTTTTTCGTTAAATTATCTTCTAGCCTGTTTGGTGCTGATTAATTCAATTCTGTTTTATAGCGCTAGCAGTCATCTGTAAGCATAACAGCAGTGGCAACTTGGAGCAGATCTTAAAAAAATCATTTGCAGTTGTGATTTAATCACCATCACTACCGGATAGTTATCCTTTGCTAGCGATCCCCTTATTAGTGGCTTATTTTGTTGATAATAAGAGGCTGAAAAAAGCGAATGATCATGGGTGTTATTTGATTGCCGAGCAGGATCCCCAAGACATTGCCGTCGGTTTCAGGTGATACAGCGATGCAAACCTGAGGCATAAAGCTCAAAGTAATGATTATCCTGCCCTGCAAGTTTCCAATACTGTACTAGAATAAGGTCCCCTACCGAGATTTCCTCATCAATTGAAGGGTAAATTGTGGATAACACTGTGGGTAAGTGGTGGGTAGGATGTGGTTATCCGGTATCTGTTAAAAAAGGCTGTTTTAATGGGTAAAAGCGCTTGCGCTCAGTCGGGATCTCCCTATAATACGCATCCACTGACACGGCACAGCAGGCCAAGTAACTTACCGCAAGGTTAGGAAACACGGGACTTGCAGCGTAATCAGTATCTCTTTTAACTAAGAGGTGAGAGTTAAATCTCCTCGGAGATGAGACTCAGGTGACAAGCGCTTTAAGGGCTTCGGGTTTGATAGTTTTTCACATTAGTGATTAAGAAATCAGCACTCGAAA